>CALXSZ010000038.1 GCA_944391275.1 uncultured Syntrophomonadaceae bacterium | reverse complement strand
ATGCTTCAGCAGCCGAAGCTATTTTATAGTCATCGCTCGAAATGTGGTCATTCACCACGGAGCGCACAAATTCCATGCGGTTTATTTCGTTTTCGCCAACAGCGATTAAGTCCTGGTAAGTGGTCAAGCGTCTCACCACCTTTCATATAATGGAATATACGGCTCTTTTCCTACTTTACGTCTCAATAACGTAAAAGTGTAATATCGTAGGCTATCGAGCACATGGTCGGAATCTTTTATGGGTTTATCTTCATTGCTTTTTTCGTCCCATCTATACAATCCAAATTCGCGAATGCAATTTTTGCACGACCTATGAATTTTTATTGTTCCGTCATGCAGATAACGTTGCACTGTAGCGATTCCGGGAATAACATCATTAACAGCCTTGCGCACTTTGTATTTTCCGTGCCGTTTTATAACTTCGATGAAGTTTGCGGCGGACGGATCAACCACTATTGCGCTAACCGGCAAATCACCGATTAGTTTTCCCAATTCAACGTAATATTCCTCATCTGTTTTATTTGCGTGTTCATTTCTGCCGGAATAATAGTATTCGCGAATCATCGTTGCGGTTTTTCCGTCCCAACACCACAAGCAGGCCGCAAACGGATTCAATGTGCCATAGTCCACGGAAACCGCGTATTCACCGCTATCTGGAATATCATCGGTTATGTTGTCTTCGCCAAAATCGTACACCAAACCTTCAGCCGCAACCCATTCTCCCAGAATGTATCGCTTGTAAAATACGCCGCTGTACATTGATTCATATCGTTCCAGCGTCTTTTCGCTAAGCGATGGATTGTCTCGCATTGTGAAATGCAGATGCAGCGCGTTGCGGGCCTTGGCGTTTTGAATCCAGTTTACGTAAAACCAATGCTGCGGATTGTCTGGGTTGCACGAAAACCACATTTTCGCGCCTTCCACGGAACAGCGGGCCAGCGCCTGATTGACGAATGATTCCGGCATTAACGCAACCTCATCCAGCAGCACGCCCGCGAAAGTGCGGCCCTGTATTAACGCCGCGCTGCCTTCATCTTTTCCACCGAATATTTCAAAATAATTTGTGACTTCGCCGTTTCTAATTTCAACTATTTTTTCCGCGCGTTTTATTTTTATGGAATATCTTTCGTGAATATATGTCATTGACGTTAGCGGAATTACCAGATTCTTCCAGCATGAGTCGACGGTTTTTCCACATAGGCCAAACAATTGATTCGAATAATTTTCCATAGCCCAATTCACAAACGAAACGGACATAATGGAAGTTTTTCCGCTGCGCACGCTTCCGTCACATATGATTAAATCAAATTTGCTATATGGAAATGCCAATATTTTTTTTTGTTTTTCACTAATCATCAATCATACACCACAAAGTGTCTTTGTTTTCGTCTACCCAATCTTTTTTAAATTTCCAAATCCCGTCAATTTTAAAAACAGGGATTTTTTCTCCGTATCTAGCAATAACTTTGCATACACAACGTTTATACGTGCCTAAGATTTCAGCAACTTCATCCAATGTGTATGTATTATATTTTTTATTGTAACAATCAATACATTCCTCGATTGATTGTGATGGAAACATATCACAGAAAGTCTCTCGTCCAAAATTATAACACTTTCCTGGAGCTATATTATACTTAGGCTTTAATGTTTCAATTAAAAAACCTTCTAGCCGTTTTCTGTCGTTGCAAGGATAAATTTCGAAAGAATCAAATTTCTTTTCCCCTGATTGGATATGCTGCCCAATGCGTCCATAGATGTTATTTGACTCTCCAACATAAACAAGTGTTCCTTGGTCGTAAAGAAAATACACTCCCTCAGTTACAACTTGAAGCATCGCTCTCCAACCCCTCCATTTTATTCCCCAAATATCCCGCTTTTATAAAAGTTATATATCAAATCACTTTTAGTAATGCAAAATTGTTCAACCTTCGGGTTCTCATTGAAATTGCTCGATGTTTCAATCACGAATTTGCCATTACTTGTATCAAGCAATATAACTTTGCTATGATTTTTAGCGTAGCACCATTCAAATCCACATTCTGCGCACTTTTCTTCGAAATATTCGGTATATCCGTAATCTTTGCCTTTCAGCGATTTGTTTTCCTTGCTGATTCCGCACAAAACGAAACTCGCGCTATCAAGTTTACCGCTTTCGTGCAAATCCTGCATCGCATCGATTTCTTTCTTGCCAACGCGAAGCGTAGATACAAACATTCGTTCTATTTTGGCCTTCGCGGCAATCCAAATCACCACGGAACAGCTAGAAAATCCGCCTGCGTAGCTTATCGCGCGCAGGCTTTCGCCGTCCTGCGGCAATTCAGCGCGGCGGGATAGAATCTCCGCGCCATCATGAACATCGAAGTAAGTCCTTTCTTTACTGCGCAGGAATACCGATTCATCGTCGCTATCCATGCCGCCCAGAAAATCAAAATCAAAATCGAATCCATCCATATCAATATAAATCCACAACTCTTAACTGCGCCGTATGCGCTGCAAATCTTTTCTCCTGCTTTTTGAAATAGTCCGGGTCAATCTCGCAACCGACAAAGTCCAGCCCAGCGTCATAGGCCGCTATCCGGCTTGAACCGCTGCATCCAATCATTTTCTACATCGAATATGCTTTTAAATATAGGATAAAACTGTTGCGGGACTACTGCGTTCCCTAAGCAAATCAGCCTGTCCAACCTATCGGGTAGCCCATCAACCACTCTACAAATTCCGGATTCGCGTAACCAATCTGGATTTCCCCACTCTGTGCGGCGCATCGTGCGCAAACCCAGTTGTTTAGGCCTTGAATGGAGGCTGTAGTTCCTGATTTCTTGCTTTCGAATTTTTTCTTTCCCATCAGAAGCATTTCTACTCTTTTGAGATTTGCTTTCATCTTTCCATCCATTGCCACAGGAGTGGGCCACAATGGCGACTCTATTTCTCTGGTGTAATGCTCCAACGGCGTAAGCTGGTAGTACGAAAACCCTTGCTTCGTATCCTTCTTCTTCCAATTGAACGAGAATATCGTCGAGTTCCATTCCGATGATTCCAACAACATTTTCTCCAATAATCCAATTTGGCCGCAATTCTTGTATGATTCTAAGAAATTCAGGCCACAAATATCGCTCATCACTTTTACCCTTTCTTAATCCCGCGGTAGAAAATGGCTGGCAGGGGAATCCTCCAGAAATAATATCAACTGTTTGTAGGCCCGTCTTTTCATGGAAGCTTTCTCCTGTCAATGTATGAACATCCCTCCAGCGTGGTACATCTGGCCAGTGCTTTTCCAACACCTTTGTAGGGTAATCCGCCCACTCGCACTGCCCCACCGTCTGAAAGCCGGCCCATTCTGCCGCAAGATCAAGCCCGCCAATTCCCGTAAATAGAGATAAGTGGGTTAGAAGATTAATCATCGCTTTCCAGCTCCTTCGCCATCTCCCGCAAACTCGCACTCAATGCGTCATCTTTTGTACGAATTCCGGCATCCACTACGACTTCATCACGCTGGCCTAGGTACTGTTTGCCCAACCAAATCGCCATAGCTGCGCTCTTTTTTGATAGGTCGAGCTGGTTCTTGCGCAGCTGAATTTTTAACGGCATGAGCCCCATTTTGTCTTTATATTCCTTAAAATTGAGACCGTATGTCCGCTTACACCACCTGGATAAAGTATCCGGGTTTGCTGGCCTCCCTGTATCGCTATTCCGGAAAAACCAGCAAATTTCTTCCTGGCTGCACCCGAACCCGATCAAGTCTGAGAATGCCTTTTTGTCAAACTCTGTCGTTGGCCGCCCTGCTGGCACGAACGATCACCACCTTATACCATTATTAAATGAACACAAAAGAGAAGTCCCGTCTCCAGCGGCAACCGGGAACGGGACAGGCGGAAACGGCGGCAGAGCAAGCAGCTATTTCCAAGCTTAGTATACGCGAAAGCACGTAAGTGAAGGGGTGAATTCACTTACGTGCTTTCACGTATACCATTATACTCATGTCAATACTGGCTTTCAATGGCTTTTACTGGCTTTTACTGGTCAAAGCTGGTCAAATTCTTCGATTTTAACCAAAGCTTTACCGTGGATTCTGTGCATCCATCGCTCGTCAATTTCTAGTGCCTCTGCTATTTGCTGCCAGTTATATCCGCAAATATATCGCATCTCCAATATTGACTTCTGCTGCGAATCCTTAATTTGCGAAATCTGGCTTTCTGCTTTCCGGCACAATGATAGATAACGTTCCAGCTCCTCTTTCGATTCATTGTAAAAGTCCACAAAGCTGCATACGTTTTCTTCAATTGCGCTCCTACCGCTATTTCCGCCTCCTGCGCCATTCGGGTCAATTTTCGCGGTAATTTGCTCTGCCATTTCGCGATAATGCTCAATCTTGCGCTCAAGTGCCAAAATGCGCTGTTTAGAAAACCGAACCTCTTGCAATTCTTGTTTCGTCATTATATCACCGCCTCATTATCAGCATATTCCCAAAAATATCCGCCTCGTTTGATGTGTTTTCGAAGCGCATGGCAAATCGCAGAATCCGCTATATAGTTCCTTCTGCCGGCTTCTGCCAGCGAAGGATACCAATGCTTAGTACCATCATCGTCTATGCGATACACGGGCTTTCTGTGCCAATAAGACAGTTCGTTGTGCGAAACCATTATAAATCCATTGTCTTTCATTGCATAACCTCGCATCTTAATTGTTCTATCGTTTTCTCTTTTTTTCTTTCTTCGGCAGCGTTAAGTATGTCCGTTATAGCCACGCACGACTTGCAATTTTTATAATTCATGTCGGCGCAATATTGCAAGATATGCGTAGTGCGCTTTTCCATGCTATCAAACATAGTATTCATCGATATATATTTGCTAAAACCGCCGCAACTTATTGCGTTTCTAGTCTTGCAAATATAAAACGGGCAAACTATTCTATCCCCTGCATTCATGTATGAATCTTCCGCATATTCATATTTATAGCCTCTTATCGGGCGTTTGCTACTAATTCGCTTCGACAAATACCCGATACTTATCCCTTGCTCTTCAGATGCTTCTTTTACGGATTCATATCGCTTTTTTGTACCATCCGGCGCAATCCTAATCACCGGCCTTTTTCTCATCATATCTATTCACGCTCCTTTCTGCATCAAACCCATTCGGATACCGCCTTTTTAATTTCTCGATGTTTTTCTGCATCACTT
>CALXSZ010000037.1 GCA_944391275.1 uncultured Syntrophomonadaceae bacterium | reverse complement strand
CCAGCTCCCGGACGCACATTCAACGGTTTCCTTCGTAAAAGGCTCTCAGCCGCCGGCCCTTATTTTCTGTCGAATTCCATCCGTTTACTCTTTCCGTTCATCGCTTTTAAAGACGCTTATTTTTTGTATGCCTTATAGTATACTCTGTTTCTCGTGAAAAAGTCAAGCGTTTCTTTCCGCGCTCTTTTCCCCTATAATAAAAATATAAAAACACGAGGTGAAAAAATGCTGAAAAAAATTCAAGAAGTCCTTACGCACCGCGCTTTTCATGTTTACGACATGGCCATTTTGACCGAAAAAGGCTTGCAAGAAGCGGTTCTTGAACCCTGCGGTCGTCTAAACAACAGCTATTCCATTGCCAAACTATTCATTAATACGGCGATCGGTATGCTCGTCGACGAAGGAAAACTGCGTCTAGAAGATAAAATCACCGATCTGTTGCGTCCACAGCTTCTTTTCCCGTACGACTCCCGCTGGGACGCCGTCTCCCTGCGCCATGCCTTAAGCCACTCCATGGGAATTGACGCCGGTTGTTTTGACGTGGACCGCGACGACCCCGCAACCTATCCGACGACCGATTATCTGCATTATATTTTTGCGCACCCGCCCGTATATCTTCCCGGAACACACCCGCTTTATACGGACGTCCCACATTACCTTTTGTCCCGTGTCATCAGTCAAATCACCCAGCGTCCAGCCGATGAAATGATCCGCGAGCGGATCGGCATTCCGCTGCAATTTTCTCCTTGCGCTTGGCAACGCTGTCCCCAGGGATATACCATCGGCTCCAGCGGTGCTTTCGTGCGCGCGCAAGATCTCGTCAAACTGGCCGGACTTTACCTAAACCGAGGCGAATTCTTCGGTCAGCGGTTCCTCTCCGAAAGCTGGGTAAAACTCGCCGAAGCAAACCGTTGGGATCTTTATCCCCTGCGTCAGGGAGATTTCATCGGAAAAGCCGGCATAAACGGTCAAATGCTCGTCTATAGCCGTCATTACAACCTGGCTCTGGCCTGGCATGGGTTTGAACCCAACGAAAAAGCCCTCCGTAATGCGATTCTAGAAGTCGTCCCATCGCTCGTTCAGTAAACTCAGTCCAAAAAAATCCTGATACCCAAGCAGGCATCAGGATTTTTTATTCTGTTTTTTCTTTCTCGGTTCGTTTCTGATCAATATATTGGCTCAATGCCTGAAAGGTTTCCGTACTAATATCATGTTCGATTTTACAAGCGTCTTCCGCCGCCGTTTTTTCGTCCACGCCTAGCTCCACAAATATTTCGGTCAGCTTCTTATGCCGCTCATACATTTTCTGCGCAATTTCCAAACCCAAATCCGTCAACGTAATCAAGCCCTCTTCATCCATAGTGATATAACCGTTTTCTCGCAGGCGCTTCGTCGCATAACTGACGCTGGGTTTCGTAACGCCCAACTTTATAGCAATATCAATGGAGCGAATGTAGCCGCGCTCTTCCTTCATCATCAACATGGCTTCCAGGTAATCTTCCGCCGATTTTTGTATTTTCATCCGTTAACCTCCTTTCTTCGGTTTATTCTACATTTCTTCAAATCATGCCTTCCTGACCGCGAAAATGTTTCACGTTTGACCAAAGATTCTCATCCGCACCCTATATATTCTCTATCTTATCATTTTTTTTGCAAAGAAGCAAAAGTTTCTTCACGAAGATCCTTTTTTCCCTCCGCGCAAGGAATCGAAAACATCCTGAATATTTTCACTTAAGGTCTGCTTCCAATTTTTTTGCTCCTCTTTCAGGGCCTCCCGCAAAGACGCTTTTTCCTCCTTCACGAATAAACGCAGCGACGTAGCCAAAACCTCGCGCGTTTCTTTATCATAAGCCGAAAACAGCGCTGGGATGGTCTGGGTGGGGTTTTTAAATAACTCCAACAATGTTTTCGCCTCTACATTTTTCCGCAGAGCAAAAAGATTTTCCACCATTTCTTGTCGCCGCGGCAAATCCATTTCCCGAAGCCAAGCATGCAAAGTGCGTTTCTTACGCCGTATCGCTCGGGGTTCGCGGGCTAATACGTCGAAAGCCGGGCCTTTGACGCCCCAACTCAACCCATTATGCTGCATAGGGCCTTTTCCGTCGCTTTTCACAATGCGGAACTGGTCCCGAAACTCCATCAAAAGCCCCACAATGGAAGCTTCGGGAATAATGTTAAGCAATTTCTCTCCCAGCCGCCGATACACCTTGGAAGCAATCTCCGGCGTAGGGAACCCCGGCCCGTCGTTATTATAGACCCAACGAATCCGGTCAAAAATTTCCTCCGAACAACACGCCGCCGCATACATGGCTAAATTTCCGCCTTTAGAGTGCCCACCCAAGATGATTGGAACGCGCGGTTTCTCCAAAGCCGCCTGCGTCAGATATGCGGACGCTGCCAAATGCGAGGGGACCGGAAAACAAAAGCTCATATTGCAGTCCTCTTTCCACCCTACGAGCGTATCGTCCGTACCGCGGAACGAGATGTACCGTAATTGATCCGTTACATCAAAAGTCATCGCCGCAAACTGTTTTTCCGTTTTTTCGTCAATATCGTTGACATATCGACTGACCCGTACCTGGGAAAATCGCGGACTTTCGGCCGCTTCTTGCAAAAGATCCTGTATTTCATCCGGAATCAGCAGACCAAACGCATCTTTCGCATAAGGTCGTTTTTCAAAATAACCGCGCGCGATTTCCGCCAAAGGCCAGCTCTCCTCACCGTCTGGGGAAACAACGCCGGTAAAGTCTACATAGGTCAATTCGGACAAAATCAAGTTGTCCACTTCATTAAAGGCGCTCTGCGCAAACGTCAAGTCTCCCCGCCAAACCAGGTAATCCCGTATATTATTCACTTTTTGCCGTCCTCCCTTACGAAAATTTCGGCTTTTAACATTTGTCTTTCGTATATGTTTTCTTCTTTCCTGTAAATGATACCCCATATGATCCCGTCCATTTTTCTTTCATACTACTGAATTCGTCCGAAGAAGTAAAGAGCTTCTTGGGATTGTATACCAAGTATTTTCCAATGAATCTTGCACAACCCCCCCAGAAAAGGTATACTGTTTTAAATTTAGAACCTATAAACATTCCATTCTTTTCGAATTCTGTTAAAAAGGAGAACACGATGACTTACCAAAGAGACACTTTATGCGTACAGGCCGGCTATACCCCCGGAAACGGAGAACCTCGGCAAATTCCCATCATCCAAAGCACTACGTTTAAATATGCCACTAGCGAAGAGATGGGAAAATTATTTGATCTGGAAGCGAGCGGCTATTTTTATACGCGCCTACAAAACCCCACAAACGATTACGTAGCCGCCAAAATTGCAGCGTTAGAAGGCGGAACCGCCGCTATGCTGACGTCTTCCGGGCAGGCCGCCTCTTTCTTCTCCATCTTCAATATTTGCTCTCAGGGCGACCATGTTGTCGCTTCTTCGGATCTTTACGGCGGAACCTACAACCTTTTTGCCGTTACTATGAAGCGAATGGGCATTCATTTTACATTTGTTAACCCGCATTGCAGCGACGACGAACTAAACGCCGCTTTTACCCCCCAAACCAAAGCCGTCTTTGGCGAAACCATTGCCAATCCGGCTTTAGTCGTGCTCGATATTGAGCGCTTTGCCAAAGCCGCCCATGCGCACGGCGTTCCCTTGATTATTGACAATACCTTTGCTACGCCCGTCAACTGCCGACCCATCGAATGGGGCGCGGACATTAACATCCATTCCACCACTAAATACATGGATGGTCACGGAGCGGGCGTCGGCGGATGTATTGTGGACAGCGGGAAGTTCGATTGGATGCAGCATGCCGATAAATTCCCCGGATTATGTACGCCGGACGACAGTTATCACGGCATAATTTACGCAGAAAAATTTGGCAAGGAGGGTGCGTTTATCACGAAATGCATCGCTCAACTGATGCGCGATTTCGGTTCGATTCAATCCCCACAGAACGCGTTTCTCCTGAATTTAGGACTGGAAAGCCTCCATGTACGAATGAAACGTCACTGTGAAAACGGCCAAACAATTGCTGAATATTTAAGGGATCACGAAAAAATTGCTTGGGTAAAATTCAGCGGGCTTCCACAAGATCAGGATTACGCTTTGGCCCAAAAATACCTTCCAAACGGCGGATGCGGCGTCGTCTCCTTCGGGGTAAAAGGCGGGCGCAAAGCGGCGGAAACTTTTATGAAAAACCTGAAACTGGCGGCCATTGAAACCCACGTAGCGGATGCTCGTACATGCTGCTTGCATCCTGCAAACGCCACGCACCGTCAAATGAACGACGAGGAGTTGGCTGCCGCCGGAATTACCCCTGATTTAATTCGTTTCTCTTGCGGACTGGAGGACGCCCGCGATCTCATTGCCGACATTGAGCAAGCCTTGCAATTCGTATAAAAATAAAAAATGCTAAAAGCTGCCCGGATTTCTTATAGAGAACGTCTATTCATTCTCCTATAATCCGGCAGTTTTTTAGCATTACGAATCCTTTCCATGTTGGGGTTCGCGTGAAAAGCCCTTTATTCCTTTAAAAAATTGGGGTTCTCAATAAATACCATTTGGTTTTCTTAAGAATGGCGTTTTATAAAAAATTTTCATTCTTAAAAAGAACGCTTCAAGTCAAAAGCTTTTTGTCCCTTTTAAAAATTGGCGTTTTATGTGAAAAAATTTTTATTACTCCCAAAAATCGGCATCTCACGTGAAAAAATTTTTAAGAAATAGGTTTTACGTTAAAATTTCTTTGCGCCCTTCCAAAGCTTGGCGCAAGGTAATCTCATCTGCAAACTGGATATCACCGCCTACCGGCAGCCCATGCGCTAAGCGCGTTACACGAACGCCAAATTGCATTGCCTGTGCCGCAATCATCCGCGAGATGACCTCTCCGTCAATGTCCGGATTCAATGCCAAAATCACTTCTTGCACCTTTCCGGATTTCAAGCGGCTCTTTAAACGACTCAAATCCATATTCGCCCAATCCTGAATATCCATCAGATTCAGCGCCTTCTCCAACACGACGTACTGCCCGCGATATCCGGCCCGTTCCATCGCTAGGACGTCGCTTGCGTCTTCTGTGACGCACAACAAATCCTGGCGCCGAGTTTCATCCGTACAAATCGAACAAGGCGACGTATCGGTCAAATTACCGCATTGCGGGCAAGGGAAAATCCGTTTTTTCGCCTCTAAAATCGCTTCCGCAATTGCCTCGGCTTCTCCCTGCGGCAGACGAAGTAAAAAAAGCCCTAACCGCTGTGCATTTTTGGGACCAATGCCTGGTAATTTCTGTAATTGTTCAATCAAATGCTCCAACGGCTTTGGCAAACGCATCCTCTATTCTCCCTTCCCGCCGTTTCCTTTTATCAATCATTTGGAGCAATCCACTAAAACAATCCCGGTAATTTTAATCCTCCCGTCAATTTCCCCATTTCATTGGTCATCATTTCCTGTGCTTGCTTTAAAGCATCGTTTACAGCCGTCAAGACTAAATCCTGAAGCATTTCCACATCTTCCGGATCCACCACTTCTGGCTTAATCTGGACCTCCAGCACTTCCTGCCGGCCATTCACCTTCACTTTTACCGCACCGCCGCCAGCACTGGCCTCAATTTCCCTGGCATAAATTTCCTCTTGCATTTGCTCCATTTGCTGCTGCATTTTCTTCGCCTGCTTCAACATCTGATTCATTCCGCCGCCCGGATTAAATTTCATGATCCTTCCCTCCTAATTCTTCTCTCATCAATCGTTAAAAAATCAATCAAGCACTTTTACTTTATTTTCCCCAAAAACTTCAATCGCCTTTTTTACTAATAAATCATTATATTTCGGGTCGTCCTGCAAAATAAATTCCAATTGGATCTCCTTCCCGGAAATTTTACGCATGACCTCCTGCACCAATAATCGATTTTCTTTTTCTTCCATCTTTTCCTTGTGAAAACGATAACCCTTCCGGTAACTGATATACGCAACGTCACCGTGGATACCAATAAAATTCCCTTCCGCCAACATCGCGTGCGTGGTAATCTTCTCCGCCTTAACCCCAGCCAGAACCTGTTGCCAAAACGCATTTTCCTCCGGCGCTTCCGTCGCCGGTTTCGTTTGCGGTTTCGCCGCGTCTTTTGGAGCGGGTTCCGAAACCGCCCTTTTTCTTTGCTTTTCATTCGCGCGTGGTTCCGGTTGTTCCTCTACCATTAATTCTCGGCCCTGAAAAAGATCAATAAGTCCTAAAAAAGTCATTTCCAGTAAAAACCGCGGGTCTTCCCCGAAGCGCAATTGTTCGGACAACTCCATCATTTTTTGCAAGGCTCGTAAAATGGACTCCCGATCCAAATTTTCCGCCTGCTCCTTCACCCGGGGCAGCCCCGATTCGCTCATTCGTTGAAATTCAGCCCGCTCACCCAAAATCTGGAACATCAACACATCCCGCAGATACCATGCGCCCTCACGCGCGATCTGTCGCGCGTCCAGTCCGTGTATAAATGCCTGCGCTAAATTCTCAATGATCTCTGCCGGATGATTCAACTGGACCGCTTGAAAGATATCCGCCAAAAGCGTATCGTCCACCATCCCCAAGCCCTGCATGACGTCCTCGCGACTTAAATTTTTCCCACGATAGGAGATCATTTGATCCAACATTCCCAGTGCATCTCGCATTCCGCCGTTTGCCCGACGCGCAAGAAGCTCCAGCGCTTCCGGAGCTGCTGTAATGCCCTCGCTGGAGGCGACTTCCTGCAACCGCTGCACAATCTGTTCGGGCGATAAGCGCAAGAAACGATATTTTTGACACCGCGATAAAATAGTTGCCGGGATCTTCTGCACCTCGGTCGTCGCTAAAATAAACAACACGTTTTCCGGAGGTTCTTCCAAAGTTTTCAAAAGCGCATTAAACGCTTCGGTTGTGAGCATATGCACTTCATCAATGATGTACACTTTTTTTCGTCCCTGCGCTGGAAGAATTTTGACCTGTTCCCGTAAATCGCGAATCTCGTCTATGCCGCGATTGGACGCGGCGTCAATTTCGATCACGTCCATGAAATTCCCGCTCAAAATATCCTGACAGGTCTGGCACTGATTACAAGGTTCTCCATCCTCCGGCCTTTCGCAATTCACTGCACGCGCCAAAATTTTTGCTAAACTCGTTTTCCCCGTCCCACGCGGACCTGCAAAAAGATAGGCGTGAGACGTCTGATTCATCCGGACGGAATTCTTTAGCGCTTGGACGGTCTGTTCCTGTCCCACGACCTCGTCAAAGCGCTGCGGCCGCCACGTTCGATATAATGCCAAATGACCCAAAGTCCCGCCTCCTTTTTATGGGAAAATCCTTATTTTATTATACGTCATCCGAATCTTAGCGCAAGAATTTTTTCACTTCTATGGAATGATGTCGGAATGACGTCATTCGAGTCATTTTCCATAAAAAATGATGCAATGCATAAAAAAATGCCGTGCATCCATCTTCGAGCAGGGCTCTCCGGCTTGATCCAGAGGTTCGGCTCCACACCGGCGCCCCCGGTACACACGTAGTGGGCTCCTTAGTGCTGCTTCCTTCCGTACCTGACACGGTTCAAAGCGCTTCGTTGCCCGGGACCGTTGCTTCAACGCTTCCCCTCTGGATCAGTCCCGAATCGCTCTGCCCTCGGACAGACATCAACCCCGCTGTAGCGGATTGCGGGTTACAGGGCACCGCTAACTCCCCGTCTAGCACGACAATTTAAAAGTCAAAAGATTAGTTATATTGTACCCGTTTTACCCCTAAAATGCAAGTCCATCCCCTGAAAAAAGAAAAAATCCCGCTTCCATTCCACAAAACAGTTTATTTCAGAACATCTTTTCGTAAATTCAATACAAATCAAAAAATTTTTTAGAATACACTGTATTTTCGCTTCACTGTCCTGTATAATATAAAAGGACAAAAGTGTGTTTTGCCGATAAAAATGCCCTGAACGACATGAGTAGAACCTCATGTTTAAATTGTTATTTGTTTTTCTTTTTGTTCTTCTTATGGTAGATTATTTTTAGTGGTAGATTATTTTTAAAGGAGGAATTTTTCTCTACCTATGATTAATCAATTAAAAACCATTCTCCTGATGGGAATCCTAAGCGTAATTCTGATCTCCATCGGCGGCGCCATTGGCGGATCGACCGGTGCGATTTTCTGTTTAATCATCTCATTGGGAATAAACTTATTTCAATATTTTCACAGCGATTCCATCGTGATTCGTTCTTCGGGCGCGCGGCCGCTCTCGCAAAACGAATATCCCCAATTGCACAACATGGTTCAACAATTAACATCCCGCGCCGGGATCCCCATGCCCGCTTTGTACGTGATGCCCACCGCGCAGCCGAACGCCTTTGCTACCGGAAGAAATCCGGAACATGCTGCCGTGGTTGTTACCCAGGGATTGTTGCAAACTTTAAGCGGTTCTGAACTGGAAGGCGTTTTAGCACATGAGATTTCCCACATCAAAAACCGGGATATCCTTATTTCGACGATTGCCGCCGCCTTTGCCAGTGCCATCTCTACGATCGCTTCAATTGCTCAATGGACCGCCATTTTCGGTGGTTTTAGCCGGGATGAAGACGATAACGGCGGAATGGTCGGCGGTCTTTTGATGGCCATCATCGCCCCGATTGCCGCAACCATTGTACAACTTGCGGTATCGCGTTCCCGGGAATATTTAGCCGATGAATCAGCCGCTCGTTTAACGCGCAATCCGCGAGCATTAGCGAATGCGCTTCTACGTTTAGAAAGCAGCGCCCAGCGTATTCCAATGCAGCAAGCCACGCCTTCGATGGCGCATATGTATATTGTTCAACCTTTCGTGGGAGAAGGAATGTTAAATTTATTTAGCACCCATCCTTCTACACAATCCCGTGTCGACCGATTATATAAAATGGTTGTTTAAGGATTGGTTCTATAAAATCGCATTTGAGAAAAAATCCCTGAAAGAAGGGAGCCACCCTAAAGGAGGCTTCCTTTTTTCTCTTTCCGATTTTTTATATTTTTATACAGGAGGTTGTTTCATTGAAAAATATTTGTCTAATTGGCATGCCTGGCGCCGGAAAATCTACGATGGGCGTCGTGCTGGCCAAAACGTTGGGCCTGCAATTTATTGATACCGATTTATTGATCCAATCGCAGCATCAAAAACGTCTGCAAGATATCCTGAACGAACAAGGCATCGAAAACTTTCTCCAAATCGAAAACGACGTGATTCGTCAATTAAACGCGCAGAACACTGTGATTGCTACCGGGGGCAGCGTAATTTTCGGCCTTGAGGCGATGCAAAATCTGAAAAAAATCAGTCATATTCTCTACCTTCAATTATCCGTCCAAACCATAAAAAATCGTCTAAACAACATTCAAACCCGCGGAATTGCCATGGCCAAAGATCAAACGATTGAAGATATTTTCAACAAGCGCGTTCCCCTTTACGAACAGTACGCAGACCTTATCATCCCGGCCGAGGATAAAAATCTGGAAGAAACGGTTCTTTTCATTGTAAAAAACCTTCAGGATAAAGGATGGACGGAATGAATCGCACACACGCTTTTTTTCTTAAAAAAACGTTTGAATGATCTTTAAGGAAGATCATTTAATTGTTTTCCCTGCCCCGACAACAAAAAATGTCATTCTGAAAGAAGAGAATTACGGTTGCTTTCAGAATGACAAAAAAGATTTTACGATATTTTTTCATGTTGTTTTTTTCTTAAAAAGTACATCATGATCGTTAGACCCAGGAAACCTACACTGATCCATTGAGACGTCGAAAATCCCATCTATAATTATAAAAATTTTCCGCGTATAAATCAATAATTTGACATTTTTCGTTTAAAATTTTGGATAATGCGTAAGAATCAGGAGACATTTCCTTTTTCCGATTCTTACTCCGATTTGGTCGTACGACCACCGTCCGGTTGGCTCTCAATCGTTTCTTTTGGTTTCTGTTCCAAAAGCGGCAGCCAAACGGTAACAACCGCTCCTCCTTCCGACAAATTATCCGCTGACACCCGGCCGTTCATCTGCTCTACGATCATTTTCACAATCGACATGCCTACGCCAAAGTTTCCTCCGCGGCCCTTATAGAAACGGTCGAACAGCCGTTTTAAATCGTCTTCCGAAAAGCCCGGTCCATCATCTTTCACGGATAAAACCGCCTGGTCATCCTGAACCGTCAGCGTGATCGTAATCCGTTCCCGTACATAACGTAAGGCATTTGACAAGATATTCATAATGGCCCGCGCCAGATGCATCTCGTCTCCCCAAATTAGAACCGGATGCGTGGGCAGCTCCAGATCAACGGCGCACCCGCGATCCGCGATTTGTACCTGCATACGGTCGCGCGTCTCTTTCACTTCCTGCACCAAGTCGATGGTTTCAAACATCAATCGGTCGGCCGACATATCCATTCGCGACATAAAAAGCAAATTTCCCACCATCTGTTCCAAATGACGGCTTTCCTTCAAAATCGTATCCGCCGCACGTTTCGGATCGTCGGTTACTTCGTAACAAATGCTTTCGGCATAGCCTTCAATCGAAGTTAAAGGCGTGCGCAAATCATGGGAGATATTTAACAAAAACTTCTTTTGATTCTCTTCATACTCTGCCAACCGACACGCCATTCGATCCATTTCCATCGCTAATTCATCCAGCTCCTGAATCCCGCTGTTTAAATCTTTCCGCCGGAAATCCAGTCCGCCGATGGTCTCCGCATACTCGCACAATCGGCGCAACGGCAAAGACAAGCGCTGCGTAATATATAACGAGATGAATACCGCCATGACCAAAGCGATCAACATAATCATCATCAAGCCCCGATTCATGCTGTCCAAGACGCTCACCTGCGAACTCGTATTCACATAAGAAATCAAAAACCCTTTTTCCACACCGGTCGTCTGCTGTAGGTACAGCGGCATACAAATGGCAAAATACTGCGTTTCCCCAATCAAAAAAGTCCGGGAAATATATTGATTTTCCTCCATCTTTTCTTCCGTCAAACTCTTTAACATCCGATTCGTAATTTCCGTAGCTAAAGGTCCCTCTTCGGCGTCGTTGGCCATTTCCGCCGTAATAAAATGCAGCGTTACCTCGTCCGTATGTACGACGAATCGAATATCATAATCGGTCGTAATAATTCGACGCGGCAAATCATTCAGGCTCTGGAGCAAACGGTGCGCCAAGCGGTAGATGGTTTCCTGATAGCCGCCCAATTGCTCATTATAGATATATTCTCGTTCAATAACCTCGCGTGCGGCATTGCTGATACTTTCCATTTCCTGTTCAATGCAGCTATGAATATAGCGTTCCACAACCCACTGCGAAACCAGAAAAATCAGCAATAACATTAATATAATCATCCACCAAATCGGAAACAGGATTTTCCATCGCAGGGAAACCGGCGTTTTTGTTCTATGAAAACCCATCATTATTTAACTTTCCTCTTTTGCTTCTTTTTCCTGTAGTTTAAAACCAAAACCCCAAACGGTTTCAATTTCCACATTACTTTCCTTTAACGCCAGCTTCCGGCGCAGTCTTTTCACGGTATCATCCGTCGCGCGGGTTTCGACCTCGCTCTCATACCCCCAAACCTGATTCAAAAGTTCTTCCCGACTGACGGCTCGATCCCGATTTTGCAGCAAATACAGCAGCAAACTCAATTCCGTCAAAGTCAAATCCAAGTTTTTTCCGTTCACTAAGGCGCATTTTTGATGCGGTAAAATCGTTAAATTCCCCATACTGGTATCATTGGCCTTGTCCAGAACCTTTCGATCCATTTCAATCCGCCGAAACAGGGATTTCACCCGGACCACCAACTCGCTGGGGCTAAATGGTTTCACTAAATAATCGTCGCTTCCCAGCGTAATTCCGGTAATCCGGTCAGCCTCCGTATCGCGGGCGGAAACCATAATAATCGGCACGTTGCTCTTTCTGCGCAAGGACGAACAAACTTCAAATCCATCCAATCCCGGCATCATAATATCAATAATCACCATATCCGCCGATTCTTTCAAAAAAGCTTTGAGCAGCGTTTCCCCATCGGCAAAACATTGGACCTGAAAGCCTTCTTTTTGCAAAAACATCTGAATGAGATTGCGAATATTTTCTTCATCGTCCGCAACATAAATTTTCTTCATGCGTATTCCATCCTTCAATTGTTCTTCTTAGCCTCATTTTAACATGAAAAATCCTTAAAAATTCATCTGCCACAGATTTGCCACACTTCTTCGGAGATTTTCCTTTATTTTCTTCGGTATACTAAGGCCACAGGGCAAGGGAAGGAGGTGAATCCGAAAAAGCCACCAAAAAAAATTCACTGGCTTGAAAAATTGTCCAATCTTGAATAAAAAAGCTTACCCGAACATGGCTCCGAGCCTCCCTTCAGGAGTCATGAAAAATATACAAGCAGGATCACTTTTTCATATTTTCTACTCCTTATTGCTAAAAACCCCGGCATTCTCCTAGCCGGGGTTTTTACCCTTTCTGGAACTTTTTACATATACTGAATATGGAAAGCGCTTCCTGATTCAGGAAAAATACAGTTGAACGCCTTTTCACTAAAAAAATTCACGAAAGGACGTGATCGGATGTGTTGGAATTCAGCCGGATGCTGTCGATGCTGCAATGCATGGAATCATTGCGGATGGGGATGGAATAGACGTTGCTGCTGCCGCTGTTGTTGTTATCGGCGCCTGTATCCCTGTTTTACCCCATATTACCCGTACAACAATTGCGACTGCAATTGCTAACTGCCCCCCCTTGGATGACACTCTTTTAAATTTTTAAACCATCAAAACCTTTGGCAAACGTTTTTATTGGGTGTCTAACATTAAAAACTCATCCTTTTCAAAAAACGGAGGATACTTTTCCAGTATCCTC
>CALXSZ010000036.1 GCA_944391275.1 uncultured Syntrophomonadaceae bacterium | reverse complement strand
CCATCATGCGGTCAATAACTATATTAGCCGTTTGATTCAGCAAGGCTATAAAGTGGCGGTTTGTGAACAGATGGAATTGCCGTCTCCTGGAAAGAAACTGGTGAAGCGGGAGATTATTCGCGTTGTGACGCCAGGTACGGTGTTGGACGAAACAAGCCTGGATGAAAACCAAAATAATTATTTAGCAGCGGTTTATTGGAGTGAAAATACCGGGGCACTGGCCTACATTGATATTACAACTGGGGAGTTTCAGGTGGTCGAATATCAAAAAGGTTCTTGGCAAGACGATCTTTTTAATCTTTTGCAGCGCATTCAACCCGCTGAATGTTTGATCAATCGGAAAGACGTTGAAAATTTTTTAGAGGTACAGTGGCTGCGCAAACCGGTATTTAGCATCCGTTTTCCTTCGGAACAAACGCCGGAAGAAATGCTTGAAAGTTTTGGTCCGTATTGTGAAAATTTGGAAGCCTTGGTTAAGGGGCCAAACGGTTTGACGGTGGGCTTATTGGCGATTACGTTGATTTTTGATTTCTTGCGGGAAACGCATAACCTGCCTCGCGAAGAGAGTCCCTTAAGAATTAACTGGCTGAATGATCAGCAAACAATGGAATTGGATCAATATAGCGTTCGGAATTTGGAATTGGTATCGAATATGCGAGATGGGCGCCGTGAAGGCAGTCTCTTGGATATATTGGACGAATGCTGTACCCCAATGGGAAAACGCCAATTGCGCAAAGTGATTTTAGAACCTTTGTTAATTCCTTCCACAATTGAAGAACGGCTGGACGCGGTAGAAGCTTTAAAAGATGATTGGTTGTTACGTCAGGAGGTTTGTGGACAGCTAAAAAAGATTTTGGATATGGAGCGTATCGCCGGAAGAATTTCTTCGGGACTTGCGAAACCACGCGATTTGAATGCCCTGAAACATTCTTTGGCGGCGCTGCCAGAATTAACGCAGTTGTTCACCCACAAACCGCCGACCTATTTTCAACGATGGGCGCAAATGGATCCGTTAGCCGACCTTTATAACTTGTTGGAAGAGGCGGTTAACGATGAGGTTTTGAACGATGGACATCCGATTAGACCGGGATATCATGCTGAAATTGACCGCTTGCGCGATTTGTCGGAAAAAGGCGGGCAAATGCTCTTGGAAATGGAACAAAAAGAACGTCAGCGAACAGGGATTCGCAATTTAAAAATTGGATTTAACAAGGTTTTCGGTTACTATATCGAAATCAGTAAAGCCAATCTTGCTTTGGTTCCATCCGATTATATCCGTAAACAAACGTTAGTAAACGCCGAACGCTATATCTCAACGGAATTAAAAGCGTTTGAAGAAGAAATTTTAACCGCGAAGGAAGCATTGGAACAATTGGAGAAAGAGTGCTATACGGCGCTTTTGGGTCAGCTTATGCCACAGGTGCCGCGCATTTTAGCTGTAGCAAAACAAATTGCCATGCTGGATGTCCTGTATGACTTTGCCCAATTAGCTTATGAAAATGATTATGTACGGCCCGTGGTTCATGAAAGGCAGACGTTGCATATTACAGGCGGCCGTCATCCGGTAATGGAGCGTTACTTAAAAAACGAACGTTTTGTTCCCAATGATTTAAGGATGAACGAGGAGAAGCTGCTGGGGATTATTACGGGGCCCAATATGGGCGGAAAAAGTACTTTTATGCGTCAAAATGCCATTATTATCCTGATGGCGCAAATGGGGAGCTTTGTTCCGGCTTCTAAAGCGGAAATTGGTATAGTGGATCGAATTTTTACTCGGGTGGGCGCTTCGGATGATCTGGTATCGGGGCAAAGCACGTTTATGGTCGAAATGGTGGAACTTTCTAATATTCTACATTATGCGGGAAAACGCAGTTTCATTATTTTGGACGAGATTGGGCGAGGAACGGGAACGTTGGACGGACTCAGCATTGCGCAAGCGGTTTGCGAGTACTTACAGGAAAAAATTCAAGCCCGCACGTTGTTTGCGACGCACTTCCATGAAATCACGGAGATCGGAGAGACTCTTCCTGGAGCCTTTAATCTTGCGGTGTCCGTATTGGAAATGGGGGGGAAAGTGACCTTTTTAAAAAAGGTTTTACCGGGTAAAGCGGACCGCAGCTATGGATTACATGTGGCGTCCTTGGCGGGACTGCCTAAAGAATTACTGAATAAGGCGGCGGAAAAATTAGCTTTTTTAGAACAACAGCAAGAGATGAAGGATGTTTCCGCATTCGATCATCCAAAATCTGAAAAGATCGATTTATTTCCCGAACCTTTGTTCATTGAAGAAATGGAAGAAAAAGAGGAGCGACAAATTCTGACCGAGTTGAAAGAACTGTCTGCCGACGATTTGACGCCGCTGGAAGCTTTACAACGGATTTATCAGTGGAAAAAACTTTTGGCTTAAACGAGAAAAGGAGAAAAAATGGATTATACGTATGAACCAGAGGGGATTTGTCCGAAAAAAATTACTTTTCATCTAGAAGGAAACGTCGTGACCCAAATTAAATTTTACGGTGGGTGCAACGGAAACTTAAAAATGTTGGCAAAACTGGTGGATGGTTGGACGGTTGAACAATTGGACGCAGTTTTGCGGGGAAATTTGTGTGGAAAAAGAGGAACTTCCTGTGCCGATCAATTGGCGATAGCGGTTTACAAAGCTTATCACAGACAAAATTAGAGGATGAACGATGAAAATTCAGGTTTTAAGCGAGCAATTGATCAATCAAATTGCGGCGGGAGAAGTTGTAGAACGACCCGCTTCGGTTGTGAAAGAACTTGTTGAAAATGCCATTGACGCCAAGAGCCGCCAAATTACGGTACGAATTGAAGAGGGCGGGCTGAAACGAATTGAAGTAGAAGATGATGGGGAAGGGATGTCGGAAAAAGAAATTCCACAGGCTTTTTTACGACATGCAACCAGTAAAATACACAGCGAGGAAGATCTCCATCAACTTCATACGTTGGGGTTTCGCGGCGAGGCGTTGCCCAGTATTGCTTCCGTTTCAAAAATTCAAGTGTATTCGTCGGAAACAGGCGAGCTGGGTGCGTTTGTCCGGTTAGAAGGGGGAGAGATTGTCGCTCAAGAACCCTATCCTACAGCGCCTGGAACGCGCATCATTGTCAGTGAACTCTTTTATAATACGCCTGCTCGCCGAAATTTTATGAAATCTCCGACCACAGAATTCCATAAAGTTCATGACTTAATGGTAAAACAGGCGCTTTCTCAAACAGCCATTTCTTTTACTTTTCAGCATAATGATAAAATCTACTTTAAAACGCCAGGCAGCGGTCGTTTGCATGAAACAGTAGCGGCGGTATGGGGAAAAGAATTTTTGGATTGTTTCATTCCGGTCGATTGGCAGGGAGAAAAAATCCGTTTAACGGGATTCATTTCCCGGCCGGAATATAAAAGAGGCAACCGTCAGAGACAAATCTTTTTTGTGAATGAGCGTATCGTGCAGAATCCGATGTTGGCGAAAGCCGTTGACGAGGGATATCGCGGGCTTTTAATTAGCAAGGAATATCCGGCGGTCATCTTATTTTTACATGTTGCCCCCGAAGATATCGATTGCAACGTGCATCCTCAGAAAATGCAAGTGCGGTTTCGGGAGGAAGGGCGTGTCTTCCAGGTGATTAAACAGGTTTTACGCGATCATTTGGGGCGGTTGAACCACCAAATCGGATTTCGTTCTTTTGCACAACGAAATGAAGCGGAGGGGAATGGGCGAACGGATGACAACTTTAGATTTCATTCGCAGGATTTTTCCACCTCGATTTATCGCCCGGCAACATTATTTCTAGAAAGTCACCCAAAAGGAACCCCCGAAGAAAGAACACATTCGGATTTTTTTCCAGCTACGGAACCCGGATTGGAAACGTGGGAAACAGAGGCTCAAGCACCGATAAAAGAAGGATCCGATGGATCTTTCCGGATCATCGGACAAGTTTTTGACGGGTATATTGTGATGGAATATCAAGACCGGTTATGGATTGTCGATCAACATGCTGCCCATGAACGCATTAATTATAATCTTATTTTGAAAAAGCTGCGGGAAAATCAGCCGCTAACCCAAATGTTGATAATTCCGCAAGTCTTAGAAGTTACGCCCAAAGAGATGGACTTGTTTCAGCAAAAGAAAGCAGATTTGGAGCGATTGGGCTTTGTTCTGGATACCTTGGGGGAGCATGCGTTGGTTTTACGAGGGGTCCCGGAAACATGCGCAGATGCTTGGATCGATGCGCCGGACACTTTAGAAGCCTTAAACGATATTACGTCCGCGGCTTCTTTAGAAAAAATGGCGGCCCGTTTAGCTTGCAAGAAATCGGTGAAGGATGGGCAAGAGCTTCATTTAGAGGAAATGGAAAAAGTAATTGCTACGTTGCTTCAAACCGATGATTTTAGGCATTGTCCTCATGGGCGCCCGACTTTTGTTGAAATACCACATGAAGATTTGGAGAAAAAATTTAAACGGACCTAAGGTAAAATTTTTTATTTTATCCCGTATAAAAAAGGTAACCCGATAAAAAAGGTCTTCTTCTTGATGGAAGAAGACCTTTTGGTCTGGTTGGTCAAGATAGTTGGCTTTGCTTAAACGTATCTTGATCGTTTTTATTTTTTATGTGCGCTAAAATATTATTTGAAATTAATAGATCCAATCCTGCCCCGCTTTGACGTATTCCAAAATCTCCTCGGGTTTAAAGAAAATAGCGATCTCTCTTGCGGCGCTTTCGGGAGAATCTGAACCGTGTATAACATTTTTATCAATGGTTAGTCCCCAATCGCCACGAATGGTTCCAGGAGCGGAATCTTTGGGATTTGTAGCGCCCATCATCGTGCGAACCATTGAGACGACGTTTTCTCCTTCTAAAACCATCGCTACGACGGGACCGGAAGTAATGAAATTGACCAGATCCGCAAAGAAGGGTTTCTCTTTATGTTCTGCATAATGTCTTTCAGCGGTTTCCTGAGAGATTTGCATCATCTTTAGCGCCACGATTTTGATTCCTTTTTTTTCAAATCGAGCAATAATTTCCCCGACGGCGTTACGTTGAACTCCATCCGGTTTTACCATACAATACGTACGTTCCATGTGTAAAGCGCCTCCTAATCATTGATTATTGTTTGTATTATATCCTATAAATAATAAAAAATTTTTTACCCCTTAAAAAAGTGTGCGCGCATCATACGGTTTAATTTCAATGGCGCCATTTTCAATACAGGCAATTTCGGGATAGTTATTTCCTGCTTCTTCGCCTTCTCCCGCGCGAGAAACATGGTTGGCAATGCGAATTTGCCGAGCGTTTAAGGATAAAGCGAAAATAATGCTGTCTTCCTTGCCGTGGCAGCCCGCATGAGCAACCCCCTCTAAACGGCCCAATACAATGATGTCGCCGCCCGCCATGATTTCAGCGCTTTCGTTGACGTTGCCGTAAACGACCAATGTGCCGTCGGCATAACATTTTTGTCCGCTTCGTAAGGTTCGGGCAATAACGACCCCATCCGATCCAGCGACGGTTGATTCATCCGCTGATAGAGGTATTTCCGTTATAGAAGAATAATTTTCGGATTCATCATAATAATTTTCCAACGGCAATCCCTGCGCCAGACACAATTTCTGTAGTGCAATACGTTCCTCGGGGGAAAGCGTATACGCGCCTTCGCCGGCAAATTGAACCGCTGAATGGGAGAATAATTGTGGATTTTCATCGAAATGGGTTTGAACATCCTGATAATAATTGGCAAAAGAAAAACCTGGATGAAAGTAAAAAACCAGCCCATTACGAGACCCCTTAAAAGTAATACTGGACATGATTTTCTACCGTCCCTTCGGTTTCAATGGAATACTAATATCGACTGCGCTCTGACGGCCTTCGGTAATAATGGTTACTTCGGGTACGCCGGCAATATCAATATGATTTGCGATGACCTGGATAATTTCCTCGCGAATGGAATCCAGTACATCCTGAGAGAGATTCAGTCGGTCGTTGGTTAAAACAATCCGTAAGCGATCGTTCGCGGCCGAACGGCTTTTGGATTCGGAGTCATCTTTAAAGAGCTTTTTCAGTAAATCAATCATAACAGCAGCGGCCTCCTCACGCTATTTTTTAAACAGCGAATCCTTGATACGTTGGAAAAGAGAAGGTTTTATATCGAAATTGGGAAAAGGTACCTCTTCTCCAATCAGGCGGTGTACAATATTACGAAAGGCTTGTCCGGAAGGAGCCTGTTCATCTAAAATAATCGGTTCGCCTCGGTTCGTGGAGATAACTACATTTTGGTCTTCTGGAATAATACCGATTAAATCTAGACATAAATGTTCCATTAAATCTTCCACGCTGAGCATATCGCCGTTTTTGACCATTTCCGGACGAATTCGATTGACCAGCAAGCGAATATTTTTAAAATTTTCATTTTCAAGGATACCTGTAATGCGATCCGCGTCGCGCACAGCGGAAACTTCCGGATTCGTAACGACTAATGCTCGGTCGGCGGCAAAAATAGCGTTTTTGAAGCCCTGTTCAATTCCAGCTGGACAATCAATAAAAATAAAATCAAACGATTGGCGCAGTTCATCCACAATCCTCTGCACCTGTTCCGCTGTAATATCATCCTTATTTCGAGTTTGCGCTGCTGGTAACATGTAAAGCCCTGGATAACGTTTGTCTTTGACCAGAGCCTGTTTGAGCGTGCAAACGCCTTCGACCACTTGAACAATATCATAAATAACTCGATTTTCGAGTCCTAAAATTAAGTCTAATTTTTTTAACCCAATATCCAAATCGATGACGGCGACCATATAACCTAACTGAGCCAATCCGGTACTTAAATTGGCTACAACGGTTGTTTTCCCTACGCCGCCTTTTCCGGACGTTACGACGATCACTTGACTTGAATCGGTCTTTTTCCCCACAAGAAGACCTCCTTCCAGCAAATAAAATTCATTTTACAGGATACACTATCTTTTATTCTAAAACAAATTTGTGCGAGAATAAAGAGAAATTTTGGAAAAAATGACAGGGAATTTTTGAAAAATACAAAAAACGTCGATTTTTTATGAGAGCGTTTCAAATAAGTTCTCTATGACAAAATCGTGCGCCAGAATATCTTCCAGTAATTTTTCCGCCTGTTCCTCTTCATAGACTTCGCTGATCCCCAACCAGCTCATGAGCAGAATCCACCAGTCGTCTTCCGATTCAAGCGGAATCCAACCGACTTGAGCGGCCATTTCTAGATGCTGCTTAGGGGTTAGCGGACGCAACCCTTCCTCTTTCAGGAAAGCTTTAAGCGTTTTAAACCCTAAAAACATCACGCGCTGAAAACAGAAAAAGATCGCAGCGCGGGAAACAATCGGCAGCAGATCGGGCATTTGGCTTTTGGCCTGTTCATAGTGAGAGAGGGCTTCTCCCCAAAGGTTCTTTAAACGTTGACTTTTCGATGTTGGTTCGGTCATAGATGATTACTCCTTGTGTTTGGACGCGTTGTATGAAATCCGGGGACGCGCCGTCTAAACGAACAATTTCAATGGGGACGAACGTAGGTATTTCGTAAGAAAGCGTATATTGCAGCCGGGCAAAATCAGCTGGATGCAGGGTAGGTCCCGTAAGAGCCAAATCAATATCCGAATGACAATGAGCTTGCCCGTTGGCGCGGGAGCCATATAAGAAAACCCGCTCAATGGATGGATAGGTTCTGAATTTTTCGTAAAGTTGGGTAAAAAGGAGGCGAGGTGACAAGACGTCATCTTCTTTCTGTATGTTTTCTTCTTTATTGTAGCATAATGGAAATGAAGAAAGAAGGTTTTGCGGAAATCTTCGGTAAAACAAAATGGGCAGAAAGAGAAATATGTTTTGGTAAGTGAAGAAATTTCTGTTACAATAGGAACCATAGAAGAAAAACAGGAGGAAATGGTTTGGCAAAGGAAATCAGTGCGGAACGGGTTTTGCATTATATTCGTACGGAAGCCTTGCGTCCACAAAAGTATCAGGAAATTTGCTGCGGTTTAGGGATCGAATCCTTTCAGCAGGGAGAATTGAATCAAATTTTGGGGCGGATGGAAAAACAGGGAGATATCATCCGAACCCGAAAAGATCAATATGGTTTGCCCGAAATGATGAATATTTATCGCGGAACGATTCGTTTAACCGCCCGTGGATTTGGCGTGGTCATGTTAGAGAACGACTGCGAAGAAATGGGAGAAATTTTTGTTTTAGGGCGGGATCTAAACGGAGCGATGCATGAAGACAAAGTGATGGTTCGGGTCGTGCGCAACGGCTATGGCGTCCGCCGGTCCGAAGGAGAAATCATCCGGATCTTACAACGAGCGCATCAACAGCTCGTGGGGACGTTTCAACGTTTGCACCGTTCCGGGCAAGTGATCCCGGACGACGCGCGGCAAATTTATCCCATCATTGTACGCGGCGGGAAATTACAGGCGCGACAAGGCGAGAAAGTATTAGTCGAAATAACCGTTTGGCCGGGAAAACATCATGATCCGGAAGGTCGGATCATCGAAATATTTGGCAAATCCGGACGGGCGGAAGCGGACTTGCGCATGGTAATCCGTAAACACGAGCTGCGGGACGCTTTCCCTTTATCCGTTATAGAAGAAGCAAAAAGACAAGCTGCCCAAGGAGTGGGCGAATCCTTGGCGCCTTACCGAAGAGATCTACGGGAAGAACTGCTGATTACGATTGATGGAGAAGACGCAAAAGATCTTGATGATGCCGTATCGTTGGTCCCAACCTCATCCGGGTGGAAATTGGGCGTACATATTGCGGATGTTTCCCACTACGTACAACCGGATACAGCGTTGGATCGAGAAGCCTATGCGCGCGGAACCAGCGTTTATTTATTGGATACCGTTCTTCCGATGCTGCCGCAGGAATTATGTAATGGGATCTGTAGCCTGAATGCTTTAGAAGATCGGCTGGCGATTAGCTGCGTGATGGAATTGGATACCAAAGGTCGGTTGCTTTCGTATGAAATATTTCATTCATTGATCTGTGTACGAGAACGCATGACGTATCGGTGCGTCAATGAGTTGTTAGCGGAGGGAAACGACGACGTCGATCCAAAGTATCGGGACATTTTACCCATGCTGCGGGAAATGAAAAAATTGGCGGATCGTTTACGAAAGAACCGTCATGCTCGCGGCGCCTTGGATTTTGATTTCCCGGAAGCAAGCGTGAAAATAGATGCTGAGGGAAATCCGATAGAGAGTGTGATGCGGGAACGCGGCGCCGGCGAAAAATTGATTGAAGATTTTATGATCCAAGCCAACGAGGTGGTTGCGGAACACCTATTTCACCAAAAAGCTCCTATTTTATACCGGGTGCATGAAAGGCCGGAGCAAGAAAACTTTCATCGACTCAAAGATCTCTTGAAAAACTTTGATTGTCCGATTCCGAAATCGCTCCAAAGCCCCAAAGCGTGGCAGAAAGTTTTGGAAGAAATTAAGGGAAAACCTTTTGAAGACACGGTAGCAATGGGCATCTTGCGTTCCTTGCGGCACGCGGATTATCGTCCGGAGGAGCTGGGCCATTTTGGATTAGCTTCCGAATATTACTGCCATTTTACGAGTCCTATACGCCGCTATCCCGACTTAATTGTTCATCGTACATTGTCCGGCTTATTGCGTCAAACGTGGAATCCGCATCAGAAACGTTTCTTGGAAGCCCATATGAAAGAATGGGGCGAACATTGTTCTTTGCAGGAACGGCGTGCGGAAGAAGCGGAAAGGAACCTGCTGGATTGTAAAAAAATCCGCTACATGAAAGCTTTTGTGGGAGAAGTTTTTTCCGCCCGTATTGTGAATGTGCAAAGTTTTGGATTTTTCGTTCGCCTGGAAAACACGGTGGAAGGACTGGTCCATATTTCCACCTTGCAGGATGATTATTATCATTATGAAGAGAAATCGTTAACGTTATTGGGATCTCATACCGGGAAAACTTTTCACATAGGGGATCGGGTAGAAGTCGTATTGGTGCGTGCGGATACCGACGCATTACAGATGGATTTTGAATTATACCGGAATCAGAAAAATGCTGAAAACCGATTGAAAACCTCATTGAATGAAAAAATCAAGAAAGGGAAAAAAAAGAAACATGAGCAAAAAAGAAAAGAAAGAAAGAAAGATCAAAAAGAAAAAGAAGGTCGCCTTGAAACAAGCGCTGAAGGAAAACAACGAACAGCTCATCGTCGAAGAAATCAACGAAACCGTCGAAAAAAGCACGCATGAAGAAGTTGTTGGGGAGATGGCTGGTTTGCAAAAAAGATGTTTTTTAAGCCGAAAAGGCCCCCAACCGGTAGGACCGTATAGTACGGCCTGTGCGAGCGGGAATTTGATCTTTTTCTCGGGCGTTATCGCCTTGGACCCGGAGCAAAATCAACTCGTAGAGGGGGGGTTTGAGGAGCAGACCAAACAAGTTCTGAAAAACATGGAGACGATTTTAACGGAAATGAATATGACTTTGACGCAAGTGATTAAGACCAACGTCTTTTTAACGGATATGACGAAATTTGATGTGTTTAATCAAATATATGCACAGTATTTTCCATCGGATTGCCCAGCTCGTTCGGCGGTGGAAGTCCGAGCTTTGCCGCTGGGGGCGGAAATTGAAGTTGAGTGGGTTGCGGAGGCGCCCAAAGAAGGCGTTTTATTTGAATAGGGAGAAAGAGGGGAATATCGTTGATTTGTCTGAAGGAAATTGAACAGGCGGCGCTGCGCTTGAAAAATGTGATTCATCGCATCCCGCTCAGTTCTTCACAGACCTTTTCAGAAATGACGGGAGCGGAAGTTTGGTTAAAGTATGAGAATCAACAAAAAACCGGATCGTTTAAGGTTCGTGGAGCTTATAACAAAATTATGAAGCTGTATGAAAACGGACAAGTGCATTCCGTGGTGGCCTCCAGTGCGGGAAACCATGCGCAAGGGGTCGCTTTTGCGGCGCGTTCCATCGGCGTAAAGGCGACCATCGTCATGCCGCGAACTACTCCGATCGCTAAAGTATCGGCCACGCGCGGGTATGGGGCCAATGTGGAACTGTACGGAGATTTTTATGACGACGCTTACCGCCGGGCGATGGAAATTCAGGAGGAGCAACAAGCTGTCTTTATCCATCCCTTTGACGACGAGGATGTGATTGCCGGACAGGGAACTTTGGGATTAGAGATTTTGCAGGATTTACCCAGCGTGGACGTGGTGTTGGTTCCGGCGGGAGGCGGAGGACTTTTGGCCGGCGTGGCGTCCTGTATCAAACAGATCAATCCGCGCGTGCAATTGATTGGCGTGCAGGCGGAGGGCGCTCCGGCAATTGTGGATTCTTTTCGATCCGGACAACGGGTGGTCAGTGAAAATATTCACACCATTGCCGATGGGATCGCCGTTAAAGCGCCGGGCGAACGTACCGTGAAGATTATCCAGGATTGCGTTGACGATATGATGACTGTCAGCGACGGAGAACTTGCTGCAGCGATTTTGTTGCTTTTGGAACGAACCAAACAGGTAGTTGAACCTTCCGGCGCTGCAACGTTGGCGGCGGTTCTCAATCATAAAGGCGGCTTCACGGGGAAAAAAGTGGCTTGTATTCTCTCTGGAGGCAATATTGATGTGAGTTTTATTCATCGGATCGTGGAAAAAGGATTAATCACACGCGGCAGAAATATGAAGTTCCAGACCATTTTGCGCGACGTTCCTGGAAGTATGGAACGGTTTACGGTCATTGTGGCGCGCAACAATGCGAATATCACGATGATCCAATATGACCGGGTGAAAACCGAATTGGATTTGGACGAAGTGATTTTGCATGTGGTGTGCGAAGTGGATGGATTTGAACATGGCAAC
>CALXSZ010000035.1 GCA_944391275.1 uncultured Syntrophomonadaceae bacterium | reverse complement strand
GGAATCTTTGCAATATTGGGTGATGTATTTTGCGTCGTTATACAGGGATTCGCCTGCTGGGGTCAAGTTTAGGCCCCGGTGCGTTCGAATGAACAGTTGGACATCAAGATCCCGTTCCAACAAATTGATCTGTTTGATGACGGCCGGCGGGCTAATGTAAAGTTTTTCCGCCGCCTTGTTAAAACTTCCGGTTTCAACGACCTGTAAAAAAGTATCCAACTGGGGAGTGTACATGCCTCTCACCGCCTATTACGTTCTATTACGTTGAATTATTCAGGTTCTCTGCATCGGATGAGGCGCCGGATAAGCGCCCGGAGATTAAAGGGCAAAAGCCATTTTCATACAGCGTTTCTACAGGGCTTATTGAGGTGGAGCTGAATGAAAATTTTATCGCTCGACCGGACGTCTCCGAAACATTCCTCTTAAAGGGTGTTGCAGATGGTATTATTTTATTCATATTTTTGCACGGAGTCAAATCGTTTACGGAGAGGTTTTTCATAAATTTTTCTAATGCGATTATTCAGAGACAAAAGAGATCTTTGAAAAAGGACGTATTCCAAAATAATGGGCTTGATCCTTTTATAAAAAGAACTCAAAAAGAAGATAATAGTCATGAATGTATGATTTCCAAAAAGCGGCGACGAATAGACAAGGTTCTAAGCCGGAGATTTCCTGCATAGGTTGGAGCAATGGGAAATAGAAGAGAGGAAGAGACCTCATGCGGATATGGATGGTGAGTCGGCGGCGGTGTAATTTCGTATTATGGTGCGTTTTGGTGGGATTGGCGCTGCTCGGGGCGTCGGGTCGGCCGCCAGAAACGAGTCCGGTTATTTCTTACGTGACAGCAGGCAGCGTTGTCGTTATTGACGCGGGGCACGGCGGACCGGATTCGGGAGCCATTGGAGCGAACGGAACATTGGAAAAAGATATCAGCTTGGCGCTGAGTCAGAAATTGGCCAAGGAATTGATTCAACAAGGGTGTATCGTGATCTGCGTCCGGGATACGGACACGGATTTAGCCGGAGCGGATTTTTCAGGAACCGTTCGGGAAAGAAAGCGGGCGGATTTACAGGCGCGGGCGGATTTGGCCAATCGGAATCAGGCGGATTTATTTGTGAGCGTTCATTTAAATGCGGATCCGTCGCCGAAGTGGTCCGGCGCACAGACGTTTTATGAACAGGGAGATGAAACGGGGGCCTGTATTGGAAAAGCGGTTCAGGAGCAATTGAAATCGACGCTGAAAAATACGCGTCGGGAAGCGTTGGCAGCGGACGGGTATTTTTTAATGTCGGCTGCTTCTATGCCCACAATCATTGTGGAAGCGGGATTTCTTTCGAATCCGGAAGAGGAGAAACTTTTACAGGATGAAGACTATCAGCAGCAAGTCGCGGGGGCTATTGCAAGGGGGATTGTGGATGGTCTAAAAGAACAAGCGGGCGGTTCGGTGTCTATCGACGCGGAATAGAAAATATGTATGGCCTGCGGCCTATAAATGGGTGAGCCGCAGACAGAGGACGGTCATATCGTCCGCTGGAGTTCCGGAAAGGGACGCAGTGGTCTGAGAAAGCAAGGTATCGGCTAAATATTGGCAATTACATCCTTCGCTGTTCTTTAAAAGATCCTGCATCCATTCTTTTTCGGAAATGGTTGAGGAGGGGTCCATCATACCGTCGCTGATGAGTACGATTAAATCGTTGTCTTCCAGCCGGAACGTTTCGCGATGGACGTCCAGTTCCTGAAGGATGCCGACCGGCAACGAACTGGAATGAATGGTGCGAAGGCGATCCCGGCGTTTAATAAAAGTGGGAGCGGCGGCCGTTTTAATTAAAGTGGCTTCCGCGCTGGACAGATCAATAAGGAGGAGATCCAGGGTAGCAAAGGTTTCTTCTACCGTTCGCAAAAGCAGCACGCGGTTGATGGTTTTCAGAATGACGTCCAGGTCAAATCCGCTTTTCAGCATGCTTTGCAGGAGACGGATCACGGTTTGACTTTGGTTGCGGGCCGATTCGCCGACGCCCATCCCATCGCTTAGAATTGCGGCGAATTTTCCGTTGGACAGGGGCAAAAAGGAAAAACTGTCTCCGCAAACATTGGCCCGGGCGCTTTGGGCGGCGCCGGTTTCAACACGAAAAACGGGATTTTTGGGAGATTCTTCAAAGGAACTGTTCCGAAACATTGGTTCCAACGATTTGACCATGCCGCGGATAAGGTCGCCGGCGCCTTGCATTTGTTGGGAGATGAGTTTACGCGAATCATCAATTTTCTCCGTAAAGTACGTATGCATTTGCAGGGTTTCGTAGAGTCGATTGACCAAAGCCGCCAGTTCTCGGCGATGGATGCAGCGATGTTTCAGGCGGGCCGGTAAAAGTTCCTGGGTGAGCGGGCGATTTTTTTCGGCTTGTTCGAAAAGCAACAGCATATCTTCGGAAGTTGTTTGGGCGTATTGTTCCCAACAAGAATGATTCAGGGCGCAATGGGCGCATAGTTGTTGCTGAATATTTTCGTAAAGATAATTTAAGCATCCAACTTCGGAAGAAGGGGCCGTTTTTTCTTCCGGGGCGGACAGGCTGTCGCCAATTTCGTCAAAGACTTGAGCTAGGCAGTCGATCCGTTGACGCGCATATCCGGACAGATTGATCGAAACAGGCAAAGGTTCGTCCGATGAAGAAGGAATTTGCATGGCACTTAAGGGTAAACGATTTTTTATGAAATCGGCGGTAAAGTAAAATAAGAGGGCGGCCAGGGCGCTCTCTTCCAGATTTTGTAGGGTGAGGGCGGCTGGGACCGCGTAGAACGATATAGCTAAAATGCCGGAAAAAAAAGCCATAATAACGGGAATTCGTCCAAGTTTCCGAAACCATCCGGCTAAAAGTCCCGAAGCGGCGTACATACTCAGGGATTGTGCAAAGAGACCGGTGGTCAGGGATGGGATAATTCCGGCCGTAACCCCCATCATGGTTCCGCCTCCGCTCCCCCAAAAATAGGCGGTGTACAAGATCGCGCTGCGACAGAGAACGCTGCACAAGCTGATTCCCAGAATGGACCAGTCGCTGATTCCTAGAAGAAGAATGCCGCCTAAAAGGACCGTAGAGGATATTTCCTCGAAATTGAAGCGATGAAGCGGACGGTTTAGGCGTAAAGCTTCGGAGCAGAATAGAAGTACATAGGTGAGAAAGAAAACCGAGAGTGCTTCGATGACGATAATCATTTCCTGATAGTAAAGGATGCCTTGGGGAAGTAACCCCAGGGTCTGAATGACGAAAATGGTCAGCCCGGATAGAGATGCGATGAACAGTTTAGGACGGCGGGTCAGATGAGGGATTTTCCACAGCAGAATACTTAAACCGAGCAGACACAAGGTATTGTTCAGGGTGATTCCGACTCCGGAGGTAAACATTCCAAGTAGACAAAGGATCGCCAGGGGTAAAATTCGTTCTCGCTTGGCGTAGCCAAACGCGGCCAACACAGAAAATCCAAAAGGGTAAAGCTCGCCTAAAATACTGGCGCGGGCGCTGATAAAAGCGACCGGAAGCAGCGCCAGCGTTTGGCGTTCTCGCAAAACGGAAAGGCTTTTGCGCAGGATTTGGGTGATGCGTAAGCGCGCATGGGAGAAAAAATGCCGAGCCCGTTTGGGCCGGCGGCGTTTGATGGGCGGGGCTTCGGGAAAAGTAAAGACCGTCGACGGATCGGTCGATTGGACGCGCTCAAATGGATAGGGTTCATGGTTAATCGGCAAGGTGGTTCCCCCCTGTTTTTTGAAAATTCGTGAATCAACGTAAGACTTATTGTAACAAATGGAACTGGCGAAGGGGGTCGCTTTATAGCGAAGGAAAATGGGAATCTTTAGACAATTTGCCTAGAAATATTCTCTTTCTCGCCGTATACATTCCAGGGGAAAACAGGTAAAATAGGAAAAGCATCGTGGGTTGGAAGGAGGGATTGAACTGCAGTCACTGATAGAGCGAGTCAAGCGGTATAGCCGGGATGTTTTGAAAATGCGTCCAGGAAAAAGTTGGATTTTGGGGGTTTCTGGGGGACCGGATTCCATGGTTTTGCTGGATGTGTTTCATCGGTTGCAAGAGATTTTAGATCTGTCGCTGGCGGTGGTTCATGTCAATCATGGATTGCGCAAGGAGGCGGATTTAGAGCAGTCTTTTGTGGAAAAACAGGCAAAAATGAGGGGCTTACAGTGCATCGTGTATCGTAAGAATGTGCGGGCCCTAAAGAAAAAAGGACAATCGCTGGAAGAGTGCGCGCGGGTTGTGCGTTATGCTTGTTTGGAGCAGGCGCGATCAACCATGAATGCGGAAGGGATTTTGGTGGCGCATCATCAGAATGACGTTGCGGAAACGGTGTTACTGCATCTTGTGCGCGGGACCGGATTGAATGGCTTAAAGGGGATTCAACCCGTTCGAAATCGGATTTTCCGCCCGCTTTTAACATTGCGCCGGGAAGAAATTATGCTTTACTTAAAAGAGAATGGGATCCCTTATTGTGAGGACGCCAGCAATTCGGATACGTATTATACGCGCAATCGGATTCGTGGAATTCTTTTGCCGCTTTTACAGGAAGCGTTTAATCCGCAGATCGTCACGGCCCTGAACCGTTTGGCAGATTTGGCTGGGGAGGATGAGAAAGCGCTTCAGGCCTGGACGGAAGTGCTTTGGCCGAAGATTTGCAGGGAACAATCGCCCGAACGCTTGATTTTATGGGCGCCAGAGTTACTGCGGTTACCGGTAGGAATGCAGCGGCGCATGGTGCGAAAGGCGCTGACCGTTATGCGGGGGGAGAGTGGATGGACGGCGCGGGATGTTGAGGATGTCTTGCGTTTGGCGGAGAAATCCGGGTCGAATCATCGCGTGATACTGAAAAAGCAATTAATTTGCCGAAAAGTTTATCAGGAAATCCAGTTTGACTGGGACGAACCCTCGGATTCGGAACCTTTTTGTTTACCGGTGGACGTTCCGGGATCTTTTTTTATTGAACAAAACGGAAAAAGTTATCAACTGACGCTTTGGAACTGGGAACAAATCGCACCGGACAGACCAGGCCTTTTTTTGGATGCGCAACGGCTTCCGGAAAAATTGTGCCTACGCAGTCGGCGTCCAGGAGATGTTTTTCATCCGGCAGGCGCTCCAGGCGGGAAAAAATTGAAAAGTTGGATGATTGACCGCAAAATCCCGGTTTCCGTTCGGGAGACAACAGCGCTTTTAAGCGGAATGGATGGAACGATTTATGCGGTTGCAGGGTGGGCGGCGTCCGAGATGGCAGCGGTCTCGGAAGAGACAAAAACGGTTCTGCTTTTAGAGGAAAAAGAATAGGGGAAAGACAATGAAAGAATCGAAATCGCCCCATTGCAAACCCTTTTTGAGTATGCTAAAATAGAGCTAATTTCTTTATGATTGTTAAAATGGGAAATGTCTGAAATGGATTTTTTTGTGGAAATAGGATGCAAAAATTGAACGATATCACAGGGGGATAAAGGTTTGGACAAATTTCTAAAAAATGCCACAATTTATGTTTTGATCGTGTTGGTGGCGCTGTTTGCGATTCGTATGACTTCTTCGCCGGTTGAACAAACGCCGGTATTGGATTATTCGGTCTTTTGTGAAGAAGTGGAAGCGGATAAGATTGCTGCGGTTTACATTGCGGCCGATGACTTGGTGAATCAGGTGGAAATTGTCTACAAAGACGGAAGCCAAGCGGTTACAACGACATTAAAGAACGACGACGCCATTCTTCAATTATTAAGCGAACATCAAGTGGAGATTGAGGCAGGCGAAGTGCCGGGGCCGTCCATTTGGGTAACGATTTTGACCTCGTTGCTGCCGATTATTATTTTAATTGTTTTCATGATGTTTATGATGAATCAGGCGCAGGGCGGCGGCGGAAAAGTGATGCAGTTTGGCAAAAGCCGGGCGCGTCAGTTGAATAATGACGAAAAGAAAATTACGTTCAAGGACGTTGCAGGAGCGGAAGAAGCGAAGGAAGAAATGCAGGAAGTGGTGGATTTCTTAAAGAATCCGCAGAAGTTTTTGAATATTGGCGCGAAAATTCCGCGGGGCGTGTTATTGTTCGGCGCGCCGGGAACCGGGAAAACCCTAATGGCTAAAGCGGTGGCGGGCGAAGCGGGCGTTCCGTTTTTCTCGATCAGCGGATCGGACTTTGTGGAAATGTTTGTCGGCGTTGGGGCGTCGCGGGTACGTGACTTATTTGAACAAGCGCGGAAAAATTCCCCGTGTATTGTATTTATTGATGAAATCGATGCGGTTGGACGTCACCGCGGAGCCGGTTTGGGCGGCGGACATGATGAACGGGAACAGACGTTGAATCAACTTTTGGTAGAAATGGATGGGTTTAGTACCAAGGAAAGCATCATTGTGATGGCGTCGACGAACCGACCGGATATTTTAGACCCCGCTTTATTGCGGCCGGGACGTTTTGATCGGCATATTATGATTGATCGTCCGGACGTCAGAGGGCGCGAGGAAATTTTGAAGGTTCATGTGGCGAAGAAACCGCTGGATAACACGGTGAATTTAGAAATTTTAGCCAAACGTACGCCTGGTTTTACAGGGGCGGATTTAGCGAATTTGGTCAATGAAGCGGCCCTGCTGGCAGCGCGCCGTGGGAAAAATCAAATTGGAATGAGCGAATTGGAAGAATCCATTGAGCGCGTCATGGCGGGTCCGGAGAAAAAGAACCGCGTGATTTCGGAAGCGGAAAAACGGTTGGTTTCTTATCATGAAGCCGGGCATGCTTTGGTGAGCCGTTATCTGCCGAATACCGATAAGTTGCATAAGATTTCGATTATTCCGCGTGGGAGAGCTGGCGGATATACATTGCTTTTACCGGAGGAAGATCGCAATTATGTGACGCGCTCGCACATGAAAAATGAAATTTCGATTTTATTAGGCGGTCGCGTGGCGGAAGCGCTGGTGCTGCATGACATTAGTACGGGGGCGCAGAATGATTTAGAGCGCGCCAGTAGCATTGTTCGCAAGATGATCATGGAATATGGGATGAGCGATGAGCTGGGGCCGATGACCTATGGACACAAGGAAGAGGAAGTCTTCTTGGGACGCGATATTTCACGGGAACGGAATTATTCCGAAACGATTGCTTATGCGATCGATAAAGAGTCATCCCGTATCATGAACGGCTGCTATGAATTGACGAAAAAGATTTTAAATGATCATATGGACGGATTGCATGCTGTAGCAAAGTGTTTGATGGAAAAAGAAGTGATCGAGTCCGATGAATTTGAAGAAATTTTAGCGCAATTTGATCCGCAAATTCGAGCGGAGAGAGAAGCGGCTTTGAAGAAATCGGAGGAAGCTTCTTCGTCTGAGTCAGAGTCGACGGAAGGAAATGAAAAAGATACGCCGCCTCTAGCGTAAAAGTTATTTTTGATGAATACTCCAAGAAACGAGCAAAAGGTTTCTTGGAGTTTTTTTCTTTTTATTGTAAACAAATATTTAAAATAAGTTGACAATAAATGCGAAACCTTTTACAATGAAAAACGAAAAACTAGGATTTTTTTGGAAGAGGAAGGGATTTTTCCATGTTGGTAGCGTTATTGCTTTATGTGGCTTTTTTGTTAGGCGTTGGAATTTATACGGGGTTTAAAGAGAAAGATTATGATACATTTGTCGTAGCGGGCCGCAGTCGATCTCGGTTTTTAGTTTTTTTATCGTTGATGGCCACGATGATTGGCAGTTCGGCGACATTTGGGATTGTTACAACCGGTATGCAGATTGGTTTTCCGGTCTTTTGGTGGCTGGGCGTGGGGACAATTGGACTAATTTTTCAATCGCTTTTGGTTTCTGCAAAAGTGCGTGACTTTAATGCCTATACCTTGGCCGATATTGGACGG
>CALXSZ010000034.1 GCA_944391275.1 uncultured Syntrophomonadaceae bacterium | reverse complement strand
AGAAAAAATCCTTCATCTGCAAAGAAAAAAACAAGAATTGGCTGATTCGGTTATCGGAGTGGGAAGTATTCTTTCGTCTATGATGGCTGAGGAAATTCTGGAATTGTTCGAAGAAGAAGTTTAAAACAATTGTGGAAAAATGTTTTAAATAAATGGAAAAGAGATTTTCGTCCTTAATACGGGGGTTTTGTATTTGAAAATAAAGTTTCCTGCCGTAGAATGGAACAAGAGTATAGACTGATCCGATTGAAGATTGAAGGATAACAGGAGAAAGAGTTTCACAAAAAAACTCTATGCAAGATTTGCATAGAGTTTTAAATTTTTTTACTGTATAAATTGTATGAAAGGAAAAGTCTTCATAGATTCTGTTTAGATTTGCAAGGTTATACAATTCGGCCTTGATTGATTTCCTCAACCAAATGAGGTTCGGCTAAGGTATTAATCATGGCGTCGCCAATACCGGCTGCGTCTCCTGCGGCTATTTTGCGTAAAACGCGGCGCACGATTTTTCCGGAACGGTTTTTTGGCATTTCGTGAATAAACTGAATTTTTCCGGGCGAAGCGATTGGGCCAATTTCTTTACGGGTATGCGCGACGAGTTCTTGCCGTAATGTTTCATTGCCTTCAATTTCTTTTGAAAGAATGACATAGGCGTAGAGATCTTCGCCTTTGATCGGATGCGGATAACCGACGACCGCCGCTTCTATCACGGCTGGGTGCGAACAAAGAGCCGATTCGACTTCAGCGGTGCCGATACGGTGTCCAGATATATTGACAACGTCGTCGATCCGTCCTAAAATCCAAAAATAACCGTCCGCATCTTTTTTGGCGCCATCTCCAGTGAAGTAAAATCCTGGCTGTTGCGTATAGTAATTCATGAAAAAGCGTTCGGGTTCTCCATAAATGCCACGCATAATGCCCGGCCACGGAGAAGCAAGACATAATTCTCCCTCTTCATCAATGCCGGCTTCAATGGGATCGGCGTTTTCAGATGGACGAGGCTTTAAAATAACCGGTTTTACGCCAAAGAAAGGTAAAGTTGCAGAACCGGGTTTTAATCCCCATGCGCCGGGAAGCGCTGTAATCAGGATACCGCCGCCTTCGGTTTGCCACCAGGTATCAACAATGGGACAACGACCATGGCCGACGTATTGATGGTACCAAAGCCAAGCTTCCGGATTAATGGGTTCTCCAACGGAGCCTAACAACCGAAGAGTGGATAAATCATGTTTTTCAACCCATTCCGATCCTTTTTTCATGAGCGAACGAATGGCGGTCGGCGCTGTATAGAAGATGGTTACCTTATGCTTATCGACAATTTGCCAAAAACGGTCGGGTTCCGGGTAGGTAGGGACAGACTCGTAGATAACCGAAGTGGCGCCGTTTAATAACGCGCCGTATACGGTGTAAGTATGACCTGTAATCCAGCCAATGTCAGCCGTACAGAAGAAAATGTCGTTATCCTTGTAGTCGAAGATATATTTAAATGTTGTATAAGCATAGACCATATATCCGCCGGTGATGTGTAAAGTGCCTTTGGGTTTACCCGTGGAGCCGGACGTAAACATAATAAACAGCGGATCTTCTGCATCCATCGGAACGGCTGGACAGACGTCGCTAATGTCTGTTTCCGCCATTTCTTTTTCAAAGGATAAATCTCGGCCGAGTGTCCAAGGCGTATCAAAATCTTTCAAATGGTTGACCACAATCATATGATCTACCGTTAAGCCTTGTTCTTGGCATAAAATACAGGCGGTGTCCGCGATGTTTTTCGAATTAACCTGCTTACCGGAGCGCCAATAGCCGTTGGCAGTAACCACCAGTTTGGCTCCCGATCCAATAATGCGGTCTCTTAATGCCTCAGCTGAAAACCCGCCGAAGACAACTGTATGCACGGCGCCAATTCGGGCGCACGCTAACATAGCTACGGGAAGTTGCCAAATCATTGGCATATATAGAATCACCCGGTCGCCCTTTTGTACGCCATATTTTTTTAGAACATTCGCAAAACGGCAAACAGCCGTTAACATTTCACGGTAAGAGATCGAACGACAATCTTCGTCCGGTTCGCCCTGAAATAAAATGGCGGTTTTATCTCCTTTTCCCTGGGCGATTTGAGCATCTAGACAGTTATAAGCGATGTTGGTTTTGCCACCGACATACCACTCGTTATCTCCAATTCCAAAGTCTCCCCGGTAAACTTTCAACCAAGGTTTAAACCAATGTAAATTTTTAGCCATCTCTCCCCAAAAAGCTTCCGGATCATCAATAGATTGTTTCCACATTTTCTCATATTCCGCACGACTTTTTATATACGCTTGATCAACAAAATCCTGTGGCGGGGCATAGAGATGATCTATTTTATTGATGGGCTCCATTTCCTCTCCTCCAATACATTTATTTCCATTTTATCTTTTCATTTTATTTCGTTTTTCATTTTATTCCGTGAATAGGCCGCGAAAAACGCTTGACACTTTAATTTATTGTAGCAGATGTCAGAAAAATGTCAATGGATGGGTATTGTATACGTTATTTATAGGAGAAATATCTGGAATATTTTCCAAAACAGGACAACTGTTTTCATTTTTCTGCATAAAATATTTGGAAAAAACAGAACATATTTGTCATCATGAGATGAAGCTTGTTATAATAAAACGAATGAGTGCAAAATAAGTACAAGCTGAGAGGGGGCGCGAACATGGAAGGAACGACAAGTGAAGTGGCAGAAAGTATTGCTCAAGTAACAAATGATGTAGCAGGAAACGTCACGCATCTCTATGATACGGCAATATCTTGGGTTTCAGCATTAGGACTAAACCTGGTTTCCGCTGTTATTGTTTTTTTTATCGGATGGTTTCTGATCAAAGGGATTTTGAGCTTGGCGCATCGCGCTTTGGAACGCTCTTCACTGGGACAAGAGCTGTATACGTTTATTTTATCCGTGATTCGCATTACGCTGATTGTGATGTTGGCGATTACCTGCGCGGGAATGTTGGAAATTAATGTATCGTCTTTCATTACAGCTTTAGGCGCTGCTGGATTAGCGGTTGGATTGGCTTTACAAAATTCGCTGACGAACTTGGCGGGCGGCGTCTTCATTCTAATGACGAAACCGTTTTCTCAAGGCGATTTTGTAGATATTGGCGGTTTGACGGGCAACGTTTCGGAAATTCAATTGGTTCACACGATTTTACTTACTGCTGATAACAAAAAAGTATTTATCCCAAATGGAGATATTACTTCTGCCCGAATCATTAATTATTCAGCTGAAAAAACTCGCCGCTTAGATTTAATCTTCCATATTGCTTTAGTCGAAGACTTTGTTCGCGCAGAACAAATTTTGATGAAAACCATTCTGGATCATCCGTTATCGTTAAAAGAACCGGAACCTTTGGTTCGCGTGGGTTCTTACGCGGATGGGACGATTCAGATCGAATGTAAAGTTTGGGTGGATACGGAAAATTATTGGGCGTTATACTATGATTTGATCGAACAAGGAAAGAAGGCCCTGGATGAAGCGCAAATTCAGCTACCGGGGCCTGCTAACAATATGAACGTGAACGTGGTACAAGTTCCTCAAGCCGAAAAAGCGGCCGGTTAATAAGAAAACGGAGAAATTTAATTCTCCGTTTTTTATTGATAAAGATTTCACAAAATCCATTCTGTGCCAAAGTGATCAATCGTACGCAAAAGTTTTACACGTTCCATTGCCGGATATTCTTTAAAAAAATCAGGCGGATTTCTCAATTCTTCCTCATACCAAGGCAAAAGCATTTGCATAAAATCCTGACGCTCCGCGGGATTCCTTAGACTGAGTCC
>CALXSZ010000033.1 GCA_944391275.1 uncultured Syntrophomonadaceae bacterium | reverse complement strand
TGAAGCAGGCACGTTTATGATCGGCGCGGCGATAACGGGCGGAAGCGTCTGGGTAGAAAAAATGATTCCAGCTCATTTGCATGCTGTGACGGCTAAACTCAATGAAATGGGGATTGAAGTACTGCTTGGGCGGAATGGATGCCGTGTAATAGGAAGCAAAAATTTTCGGGCTGCCGACTTGAAAACGCTCCCTTATCCTGGCATGCCAACGGATATGCAGCCTCAATTTATGGCGCTTTTGGGAATGGCGCAAGGTACGGGAATTATCGTAGAAAATATTTTTGAGAATCGCTTTATGCATGTGGACGCCCTGCGTAGTATGGGTGCTCATATTGTCACGGAAGGCAGAGTTGCCATTATAAAAGGACCCGCCCAATATCAAGGCGGAACCGTTCTGGCAACCGATCTGAGAGCCGGAGCCGCCTTGGTTCTCGCTGGATTAGCTGCGGAAGGAGAAAGCCAGGTCTGTGGCTTAGAGCACATTAACCGTGGATATGAGCGCTTTGAAGAAAAACTCCAGGCTTTAGAGGCGCATATTTGTAAGAAAAGTAGTGAAAATCTGTAAAGATTTAAAACGTTATATATAAAATATGAAAAGCACCGATCAGACAATTGTTTGCTGAGGGGTGCTTTTTTTATAGAATAATTTTATTCGGTTTTATGAATAACTTGTGTTGCCATGGCTACCAAATCGCTGGATGAGAGTTTCCCGTCAATCTGGGTTAAACTGTAGTGCATTTTCCCGATGGACCAGGAAATTCCTTGGACTTCCTGGATGCTTACTTCATCTGAACCCCAACTAAAAACCAAGTCGCCGTTTTCTTGCGCGATTTGATCTTCGGGCGTCAATTGATAATCGGGCGGCACCACTTTATTCGTGTAACCATTGTAATACAGATCGATTCCGTTAATGGTAGCCAGAACTTCCCCCGTTGTTTCCATAAAAGAATTATATTGGCTCTGAGAAAATATCACCCGGTCCCCTTCTTTGGAATAATCGAAAGAAAACGATTTAAATTTTTCAACCGAATGACCGGTATCGTCGTTGAGAGAATTGGTTACAAGATTTCCTTCGTCGAATACATAGCCGTTGTCGAAACGTTCGATCAAGCTAGGCGTATACCCAGCGTCTTCGATGCACTGTTCTGCGGTAGGGAGACTTTTGTAATCCGGAATCGAGGAAGAACCGCCGTTCCAACTCGTGATCATTCCGCCGGCGAAAACAGGAATTCCTAAAAATAGCATTCCGGCTGCCACAACAACGCTTAATCTTCTTTTAAAGTGAAATGCGATTGAACGTTGCTCTTTTTTTCGATTCTTTTGAAGACACTTCATTAATATACGATTTTTCATCTCAGAAGGAATTTCGATTCGTTCCATCATTTTTTTGTAATCCTGTTCGTTCATCTTTCATTCTCCTTTCCATAGTCCAATTTTAATTTTTCTCGGGCATACTGCAAGCGTTTTCGAACCGCCGAAGATGAGATGGATAAAATTTGGGCAATTTCATTTGTTTTATAGCCTTCTATATAAAATAGGTGAAGCACGGTTTTGTATTTAGCGGGAAAAGACATAATTTCTTCCAAAAAAAGGATATCTTTTTCATCGGTACAATAGTTGGACAAGTCGTCCACATGAATCGGCTGGTTGCGTTTGCGCAGGCGATGGACGTCTTGACAAATATTTTTCGCCACCTTGAAAAGCCAGGCTTTTCGGTGTTCTTCTTCCTGAAAACTTGGCGACTTGGTTATGTACCTGTAAAAAGTATCCGATACGGCGTCTTCCGCATCCGCATGATTTCCCAACAGCAGAAAACATAACTTAAACAGGCGATTCGCATATAAATGGACGGCTTTTTCAATTTCGTCATCCGTCAGAGGAACGGAACGGGAAAACATTTTTTCACCTCCTTTCATTTTGAACACGTTTTGGGAAAGGAATTTGTGATATTAAAAATCTAAATACATTTTTCAGAATGATTTTTGTCTCCTAGGAAAAACATAAAAAAGTATGAAGAAGACAAAATTGGAACAAGATAATTGGGAAAAGTAATTTTCAAGAGATGGGAGAAATCAGTCGTGCGAAAATTAAAAAAATTTCCGATTTGGGAAGAAGAAAAGACTACATCTACGCAGCTTCCCAGCCAGTTATCTGAAAAAATGCAGTTTTTAGATTCTTATATCCAGAAAAATGACGATTTATACGCAGCTAAATTTCAGTTTTCTTTACAGAATAGCGAACAAAGCAATATTATGGGCGAAGGACAGATGATTTATATAAGCGGCGTCGTCAATGAGCAGCTTTTGGATGAATATATATTAAAACCTTTACGTTCCTTTGTTTGGGGAAAAAATATGGAAGTCAATACGGAAGAAATTTCGGATGACGTCTATCTGGCGACTCTATGTAGTCAATGCTTACATGTTGCTAAGTACCGAGTCGTACGCACGCAAGAAGATTTACTACATGAGATTTTTGACGGAATGGTTGTTCTATTAGTAGAAGGCGTTGCCGCAGTTTTAAGTATTGATATTCATGGCGGAATGATTCGCTCTATTGAAGAGCCGCCTACGGAAAAAGCCATTAGCGGTCCGAGAGAAGGATTTGTGGAAAATTTTGATATCAATATTAGTATGATCCGCCGGCGGTTGTGTGATCCCAATCTGGTTGTGCATAAAACGCGCGTTGGACGCCGAACACGCACGGGCGTAGCGCTTATATATTTAGAAGATGTAGCCGATTTGGAGCTTGTTCAAAAAGTACAAGAAAAATTGGACCAAATTGATATTGATGGCATTGTTTCAACCGACTACATTGCCCAGGTGATGGAAAGTTCTCCCTGGTCTTTTTTCCCCCAATTCCATATAACGGAACGTTCGGATAAAGCCGTCGCGGGAATTTTGGAGGGGAGAATTGCTTTGGTTATTGCGGGAACTCCGCAAGTTATGTTTATCCCCACGTTATTTTTAGAATTTATGCAAGCCCCGGAAGATTATTATGATCGAAGCTTGGTGGGAAGTTTTGTCCGACTTGTACGTATTGCAGCTTTTGTAATCGCCTTGTCTTTTCCCGCCCTTTATATTTCGTTGAGTAGTTTTCACCCTGAACTCATTCCTTTTCGTTTTTTGGTTCCCGTTGCTGAGGCGCGCTCAGACGTTCCCTTTCCGGTATTGGTT
>CALXSZ010000032.1 GCA_944391275.1 uncultured Syntrophomonadaceae bacterium | reverse complement strand
GGCATACCTACGCAACGAATTTAGACCTAGCTGGCGTCCCTCCCAAAACCTGTCAGTATCTTTTAGGACACGCGACCTTAACCATGACGAAGGATACCTACACGCACATTCAAGCGGAACATCTTCTGGAAGCCCAAAAAATCCTATCGAATCTCTAATCGTCTGACTACTTTTTGACTAAGAAACCCACATTATTTGAAAGTATTTGGCATTAAAACTCATTAAAAGCAAAAATAAAAAAGAGTCCGAAAGGCAATCTTTCGGACTCCGAAAATTTCAATGGTGGGTCGTACAAGATTCGAACTTGTGACTTCTTCCGCGTCAAGGAAGCACTCTCCCTCTGAGTTAACGACCCGTATATACTTCAATATAAGGGATTTATCAAGAAAAATCAAGCCTTTCCTCTTCTTCTCTGCAAATCCATACGGAATCAAAAAATAATTTTCAAAAAAAACCGGAATTGTTTCCGGTTTTTTACAACCCATGGTGGGTCGTCGGGGACTCGAACCCCGGACACCCTGATTAAAAGTCAGGTGCTCTACCACCTGAGCTAACGACCCAAAAAAAATGGCTGGGATGGTTGGATTCGAACCAACGAATGACGGAGTCAAAGTCCGTTGCCTTACCGCTTGGCGACACCCCAACATGAGAGAACCTTTATAACGCCCCTCAAATCCTTATCTAGGATACCAAAGGATGGGGGTTTTGTCAATCTTTTTTTGTTTTTTATATAGAATTTATGGTTTACAAATTCTTTATTAAAGCATTAGCAAATTCCGAACATTTTAATTCGGTTGCACCCTCCATCAAACGCGCAAAATCATACGTAACCGTTTTTTGAGCAATGGTTTTCTCCACGGATGCAACAATGCGATCCGCCGCCTCATTCCATCCTATATAACGCAGCATCATTTCTCCTGATAACAAGACTGAACAAGGATTGACTTTATCCAAATTCGCATACTTAGGAGCCGTTCCATGTGTTGCTTCAAAAATCGCATGACCGGTTATATAATTAATATTGGCTCCTGGCGCGATGCCAATCCCCCCTACTTGAGCAGCTAAAGCATCCGACATATAATCGCCGTTCAGGTTACAGGCAGCAATCACATCAAATTCTTTCGGGCGTGTTAAGACCTGTTGCAAGAAAATATCGGCAATCACATCTTTAATCATGATTTTTCCTGTAGCCTCCGCTTTAGCTTGCGCCTGATCAGCGACTTCTATTCCTTCTTTTTCAGCAATTTCATCATATTGCCGCCAAGTGAACGTTTGATCGCCAAACTCATTTTCCGCTACATCATATCCCCAATTTTTGAAAGCGCCTTCGGTATATTTCATAATATTGCCCTTGTGTACAATCGTCACGCTCCTACGATGGTGATCTATGGCATACTGGATAGCCGCACGAATTAATCGACTCGAACCTTCTTGCGAAATGGGTTTAATTCCAATTCCAGAGGTTTGAGGAAACCGAATTTTCCGTACGCCCATTTCTTCCTGTAAGAATTGAATCACTTTTTTCGCTTCCGGCGTATCGAAAGCAAACTCAATTCCCGCATAAATATCTTCTGTATTTTCGCGAAAAACAACCATATTGACATCTTCTGGGCGCTTAACTGGGGAAGGAACGCCCGTAAACCAACGAACTGGACGCAAACAAACATATAAATCCAATTCTTGGCGTAAAGCAACGTTTAAGGAACGAAATCCCCCGCCAATTGGAGTGGTTAACGGCCCCTTAATTGCTACTAAATACTCGCGAATGGTGTCCAAGGTTTCCTGCGGCAGCCAATCGCCCGTTTCCTGAAAAGCCTTTTCCCCCGCTAAAACCTCCCGCCACTGAATTTCTCTTTTCCCTTGATAAGCTTTTTGAACCGCTGCATTCAGCACGCGAGACGCCGCATTCCAAATATCTGGCCCTGTCCCATCTCCTATAATAAAAGGAATGATCGGATGATCCGGTACATTTAAAGCGCCATTTTGAATTGTAATTTTCCCCGCATCAGACATAATTCTTTTTCCTCCCTTGTATTTTCATGTATTTTGTATTTTTAGTCGCTAAACGAACAAAGGGCCGGATGCGCATCCAGCCCTTTTTATTTCATTCCATTAATTTAGTTACCTCTCTCCAAACTGTCATTTTCGCCTTTTTCTTTTCCCTTTTTATAGGCGTGATACATGGTTACTAATTCTTTATCAAACAACGAACGTTTTTTATCAATCGCCTGTAAACGGGCTAATTCCAATAAATCCGCCGTCTCTTGCGGATCTAACTCAATTCCATACTCATGAAATTTGGATTTAATTGAAGCGGTTCCGGAATGTTTCCCAATAATAATTTGGCGTTCCAATCCGACTTCTTCCGGTGAAAAAACTTCATACGTCAACGGATTTTTTAAAACCCCATCGCCATGAATACCGGATTCGTGCGCAAAAATATTGGACCCTACAATTGGAATCGAAACCGGTAATGGACGGTTTGAGGCTTTCGCCACATATTCCGCCACTTCGCGCAAGACTGTTGTATTGTAATCACATTGTACATTCATGAGATGTTTTAACCCCATAATCGCTTCCTGTAAACTGGAATTTCCGGCCCGTTCCCCTAAACCGTTTACCGTAACGCCGATATAATTCGCTCCTGCATAAACACCCGACAAAGAATTGGCTGTTGCCATTCCAAAATCATTATGCGTATGCATTTCAATATCCAATCCTGTGGCGTCATGCAGGGTCCGAATCTTCCGGAAAGTTGTCGTCGGATTCAGCGTACCGACCGTATCACAGAAACGCAAGCGGTCCGCCCCATGTTTTTTCGCTGTTAAAGCGTATTCTACCAGGAACTCCATGTCCGACCGCGAAGCGTCTTCCGCATTCACAGAAACATACAAATCATGATCCTTGGCAAATTTTACGGCTTCCGACATTTTATATAAAACGTCCTCGCGGGTTGTGCGCAATTTATGTTGAATATGGATGTCGGAGGTTGAAATCGAAATGGCGACCGCGTCCACCCCGCATTCCACAGAAGCTTGTAAATCCTGAATAACCGGCCGATTCCACGCCATAATACTGGCCTTTAATCCTAGATTGACAATATCTTTAATACATTCTTTTTCGAAACCGCCCATCACCGGGATACCCGCCTCAATTTGGTCGACTCCGATCATATCCAAATATTTGGCAATCTGAATTTTTTCTTCGTTTGAAAAAACAACGCCTGCTGTTTGTTCGCCATCTCTTAAGGTTGTATCGACAATATATACTTTTGCTTCCGGATCCAGAAACCAATCCCGATTCTTATTATTATCCATTTTTTTCCCCTTTCACTCGTATTAAAAATCTTCTACTATGAAAACTGATATGAAATTCCACTTTTTCAGTTTTATGCGTAAGAAACTTGATAGCATATTATAGCAAACTTCCCATATAAAAAAAAGTATTTTTTAAGTATACAATGTAGCGATCTTCCACCGTTTAGGCTGCGGGAAGAAACGAATAGATATACATGAACGGCGCAATCAGCAATAAACCCGGAAGCATATTCGAAACGCGAATCTGCGTTATTTTCATCATATTTAGCCCAATTCCTGCAATCATAACGCCCCCTAAAGCTGTAATATTGCCCATAAGAACATCGCTAAGAATCGCTTGGACGTTGGAGGCGGCCAAAGAAATAGCGCCTTGATAAACTAAGATGGGTATGGCGGATAAAATCACGCCGATCCCCATGGAAGCGCCCAAAATGAAAGAAAAAATTCCATCTAAAATTGATTTTAACAATAAAATTTGAACATTTCCGGTTAATCCATCTTCGATAGCGCCTAAAATGCCCATCGCCCCCACGCAAAATAATAAAGAGGCCGTAACAAATGCATTCCCCAGAGAACTTTCTTGGTTTTTGGTTAAACGTTTCTGTATCCAAAGCCCAAAACGATTCACTTTTCCATCTAGATCCGCTATTTCGCCTAAGATAATCCCTCCCCCTAAGCTAAGCGCCACAACCGCAATATTATTTGCTTCGAACGTATATTGTATCCCGACCGCCGTCACTAATATTCCCAATCCTACCATCAGACTGTGATTCATTTTTTCCGGGATCCCTCTGCCTAAAAAAGTCCCAACCACGCCCATTACGAAAATCGCCAACGCATTAATAATCGTCCCTGTCAAATCGACGCCTTCTTTCCTCTTTCATCCTATAGAGAAATATTGTACCATTTTCTCCCTTAGAAAAAAATCCATTGAATGAAGAATTTCAAAAAAATAAAACAGGAAATTCACACGAATCCCCTGTTTTATTGTTCGTTTAAAATTGGAGTCCCATTCCATCCTATGCGCGCTGACGATGATCGATCGTCACAAGCAAAGGCGGTTCATTTTTGGTAATCGTTTCTTGTGTAATAACGACTCGCATAATGTCATTTCGGGATGGGATTTCATACATCACGTCCGTCATCATATCTTCTACAATTGCTCGCAGTCCTCTCGCGCCTGTTTTTCTCCGAAGCGCTTCTCGGGCAATCGCCTGTATCGCATCTTCTGTAAATTCCAATTCAACCCCATCCATTTTAAACAAACTCTTGTATTGACGTACCAAAGCGTTTTTGGGTTGGGTTAAAATTTGCACGAGCGCTTCTTCATTCAATGCATCTAAGGTAACGACCACGGGAACACGTCCAATAAATTCCGGAATTAACCCAAAATGCAATAAATCCTGCGGCAAAATCTGTTTTAAGAAATCCCCAATTTCTTGATTCGACGAGGACTGTATCTTCGCTCCAAACCCCATGACTTTTTGGTCAATCCGGCCTTGGATGATTTTTTCGATTCCTTCAAAAGCGCCTCCGCAAATGAATAAGATGTTCGTGGTGTCAATTTGTATAAATTCTTGATGCGGATGTTTCGGTCCTCCCTGCGGCGGCACACTGGCAACCGTACCCTCTAAAATTTTCAACAGCGCCTGCTGTACGCCTTCTCCGGAGACGTCGCGCGTAATGCTGGGATTATCTGTCTTGCGTGCAATTTTATCAATTTCATCAATATAAATAATCCCTTTTTCCGCCCTGGCTACGTCATAGTCCGCCGCTTGAATGAGTTTTAACAGGATATTTTCAACGTCTTCCCCTACATAACCTGCCTCGGTCAAAGAAGTGGCGTCGGCAATCGCAAAAGGAACGTTCAATAATTTGGCCAAGGTTTGCGCTAGCAGCGTTTTCCCACTCCCAGTCGGCCCCAACATGAGAATATTGCTTTTTTGCAGCTCCGTATCGTCCCCTTTACGTCCGAGGAAAATTCGCTTGTAGTGGTTGTAAACAGCCACCGCTAAAGCTTTTTTGGCTCGGTCCTGTCCAATGACATAATCGTCTATGATCGCTTTAATTTCCAGTGGTTTAAGCATGTTCTCCCACTGAATGGTTGAAGGCGGCGTAACTTCCTCAGCAATAATCTCTGTACAAAGTTCCACACACTCATCACAGATATAAACGCCCGGTCCAGCAATTAATTTTTTTACCTGTTCTTGGGTCTTTCCGCAGAAAGAACATTTCAATTGTTTGTTTTCATCCCCATTGTTTTTCGGCATACGACACCTCGCTTAAAAATCAGTTGCGGTCGAATTTTCCGTTTTTTCGACCGCGATACGATTGTGATATTGGATTGGGTTATTTTTTATCTCCCATAATTTTTCCCACCACTCCGTCAATCAAACCATATTCTTTTGCTTCTTCAGCGGTCATAAAATGATCCCGTTCGGTATCTCTACGAATGGTTTCCATATCTTTTCCCGTGCGTTCGGCCAATATCCGATTCAGATTTTCTTTCATCTGCAGTAAACGGCGGGCATGAATTTCAATATCCGTCGCCTGGCCTTGCATTCCGCCTAAAGGTTGATGAATCATAATTTCCGAATTGGGAAGGGCAAACCGTTTCCCCGGTTGGCCAGCCGCCAAGAGAAACGCGCCCATACTCGCAGCCATCCCTACACAAATCGTTGAAACATCTGCATGGATATATTGCATCGTATCATAAATCGCCATTCCGGAAGTCACCACGCCGCCCGGACTGTTGATATATAAATTAATATCTTTATCCGGATTTTCTGCATCTAAAAATAACAACTGCGCAATAATTAAATTCGCTACATGATCATCAATCTCTCCACCTAAAAAGATGATTCGATCCCGTAGTAATCTGGAATAAATATCATAAGCCCGTTCGCCACGGCTACTTTGTTCAATGACTGTAGGAATTAGCATGATAGGGTTTCCCTCCTTTACTTGATTACCTTTACTTGGTATAGTATGCAATTTTATTCGCAAAATTACACGTTACCATCCCTGTTTTTTCTTATTTTAAAATTTCTGCAATTTCCTCCGGCGTTTTTGCTTCCAATTCTTTCACCACGGCATGTTCGACCACATAATCCATAGCTTTTGCATTCAGCATATCATACCGTAAGCTCGCCAGATTTTCCCCTAAAATAGCCTGCGTTTCCTCTACGGTTTTATGATATTGATCAGCCACCTTCTTAAGCTCTGCCTGAAGCTCATCTTCCGCCACTTCAAACCCTTTTTCTTCGGCGATCTTAGCCAAAATAAACTGCGTTTTCACTTGAATTTCCGCTTGAGGTCGAATTTCAGCCATAAATTTTTGCGGATTTGACCCAACCATGGTCAAATACCGTTCTAAGGAAAAATTCTGGGATTGCAAGCGGCGATCAAATTGTTCAGCCATTTCATAAGCTTCCTCATCAATGACTTTTTCCGATAATTCCATTTCACAAACGTCAATCAATTTATCTTTCAAAGCGGTTTCAATTGCTTGGCGGTTCTGCCGTTCATTAGATTCTTCAAGATCCTTACGAATTCCTGCACGCAATTCTTCCATCGTATCATATTCGCTGACTTCCTGTGCAAATTCATCGTTTAAGTCCCGCAGTTTGCGTCCAATAATCTGATGCACTTTTACTTTAAAAACAGCCGGTTTTCCTGCTAAATCCGTAGCATGATAGTTTTCGGGAAAAGATACCTGCACTTCCTTTTCCTCCCCGGTAACCGCTCCAATTAACTGCGTTTCAAAGCCCGGAATAAACGTGCCGGACCCTAATACT
>CALXSZ010000031.1 GCA_944391275.1 uncultured Syntrophomonadaceae bacterium | reverse complement strand
CAAATACACCGAAATAGATCAAAAAAAGCTGCACCAATAGAGGCGTAGAACGAAATACGGCTATGTATGCGCCTGCTAGAGAACGAATCAGGCGAAATTTACTTAAACGCATTAGCGCCAGTAAAAGCGCTGGAATAATTGCCAGAGCAACGGCGATGACCGATAATAAGAGTGTATATTCCACCCCTTGAATGAAAAAAGAAGCGTATTTCGGTAAAAAAGAAAAGTTGAGAAAATTGGCTGGGGACATATCGGTAAACAGATCACTCCAAGACATAGCATCATTCCTTTCTATATTCATTTTATCCGATTGAAAAAACGAAAGCAAAGGAAAAGAAAAAAAGAAGCGAAACCGAAAACAACTCCGGCTCGCTTCTTTTTTTATTCCAGAATTATTCTTCGATTGCTTGAGCGCTCAGATCGTTCGCTTGTTGCACCCATTCATCGATTTGGCCGTTTTCAAGGGCGGTTGCAATAGAAGCGTTAATTTGTTCTAATAATCCAGAAGGATCACCCTTTTGGACAGCTACTCGAAATGGAAGGGCTTCACCCAATTCAACGGTCGATAATTCCAAATCTGCATTGGCGTTTGCATATTCCATGGCTACGGCTCCGTCTAAAACGATCGCATCGCATTTGTCGTATACCAATTCATTTACCAAATCCGATACGGTTGTTAAAGCGACTAAATTTGCTCCCGGCATTTCATCGGTAACAATAGCCGCTTTGGTGGTTCCAGTTTGAGCGCCAACGGATTTTCCGGAAAAAGATTCCAAACTGGTGTATTGATCAACATTCTCGGCTTTTACTAAAATCATTGCAGGTAAATCAGTATAATAAGGATCGGAGAAATCCGCTGCCGTCGCACGTTCTTCCGTTTCTTCCATAGCAGCGATAACAATGTCAACTTCACCTTTTTGCAGAGCAGCCATTAAACTATCGAAGTTCATATTAACCACTCTTAATTCTTTTCCCATATCCGCAGCAATTTGTTCCGCTAAAAATACATCAATTCCAGCGTATTGTTGGTTTCCCTCTTCATCCAGATAGATAAATTCAAAAGGCGGATAATCGGCGGACGTCCCAAAAACCAGCTCGCTTGTGGTTTCAGTAGGCGTTTCGGATGTTTCAGGCGTTTCTGACGTTTCAGATTCAGACGAATTGCCACCGCAAGCGGCCAAGGAAAACATCAGACAAATGGATAAACATAGCGTTAAAAACTTTTTCATAAATTATACAATCCCTTCTACAGTTTATAAATTTCTAAAAACCTTCCTTATTAAGATTTTAACTTACTCAAAGTATACCCTCATCGATGGGGGTTGTCAACGGAAAAAAACAACGATGAATCGCACAGAACGTGCGAAATATCGGATAGATTTTTGTACAAAAAAGTTCTATTCGAGACGATAAAAATGCGCTATAATAAATAGGCGTTTGAAATAAACAAACAAGAAAGGGAATGAAAAATGAATAATAGTATACATAATTCATATTTATTGATAGAAAAAAACAAGATAAGGGAAAATGTTTATAGCGTTTTGGATCAACTCTCTCCTGGAACGCAGTTGATTCCTGTTTTGAAATGTAATGCCTATGGTTTGGGGTTAGAAGCAATGGCTGAAATTCTGCAAGATATTCCTGCGATCCATACGATTGCAGTAGCGCAAATTATCGAAGCGATTGCTCTTCGGAAAGTGAACCAAAAACAAGATATTTTGGTCCTAGGCGCGACAACGGATGAATCGCAATTTCAAGTAGCTTTAGAACAAAATTTCATTTTGACAGCTTATCGAGTCGGTTTTGTGGCGGATTTGGCGCGCACAGCCCGTAAATACGGGAAAAAAGCCCGGGTACATATTAAGATTAACACGGGCTTAAACCGCCTGGGCGTTTGCGTAGGAGATGAATTGGCGCAAATGATCCGAGAAATTTTAGAACATCTGGACGCCATTGAAGTGACAGGGGCTTTTTCCCATTTTTCGGAGTTGGTTTCTTCTCAGAAAACCGTTTTTTCGGAAGAAGTTCAACGTTTCCTGCAGGCCGTTCAGCAGTTGCAAGAGTCCGGCGTTGCAATATCGATGCGCCATATTTGTGCAAGCGCCGCTTGGGAGACGCATCCGGAATTCTCGTTGGACGCCGTTCGTTTGGGGCGAAGACTTTATTATGACCATCCACTTTTTCCTAAGAGGAATGTACAAGAAGCGGTTTCATGGCGCGCGCGTATTGTAGATATTCATTGGCGGAAAGCTGGGGAAAAGATTGGTTATAGTGAAGGGGTTTGCTTAAAAGAGGACGCTCGAATTGCTCTGCTGGGCGTAGGATACGGCGACGGCTTAAATTTGAAATTGGTGCAGGTGCAAGCCCCGGTTTTGATTCGAGGAAAACGGGCGCATATCATCGGTTGCTGTATGGATCAGTGTTTTATCCATCTACAGGATATTGATTGTTCCATTGGCGACGAAGCAACCTTATTTGGATACGACGAAACCGGCAATCTTTTATCGGGACAAGAAATCGCCGGACTCATACAAGAGGAAGCTTGCACGCTCACAACGGCTCTGGGGCCGAGAGTTTTGCGGGTTTATCGATGAATGTTTGTGATTATTAAGGGAAAGAAAATTTTCTGTAAAATAGTAAAAAAAGAAATTTGTTTATGTTAAGTTGATTTTTCTGCTCTATAGTAGACGTGATCTAAAAGGATTATTTTATGAAAGCCCTGATTATAAAAAATAAAACACAAGGAGGATTCGAATGCTAAGAAAAAAACGGAACCAAAAAACAACGGGGGGAATTTTTCTCTTGATGTTTCTGATGTTAATAACCGGTTGTGGATCATCCGATACGGAGGCGAGCGGGCAACGAACCAGCGCCGCGCTGAGCGTAGCTGTGGAAACGCAGGAGATTGAATACACAACGATAGAAGAATATACCAAAATTTCCTGTCAAGTGGAGGCGGAAAATGAGGTAACCGTTACTCCGCAAGTAAGCGGGATTGTAGAAGCAGTTTATGTATCGGTCGGGGATACCGTTAATGCGGGAGACGTTTTGTTTGAAATCGACCGGACTTCTCTGGAAAGAGAAGTTGCACAAGCGAACGCCACCTATGTCCAAGCTCAAGTGAATTATGATGCGGCATTAAACGGTAGTTTGGATAATGAATTGGCCAGTTTGCAGGCAACGGTAAAAGATCGGCAATATACTTATAATAATGCGAAACAGGATTATGACAATAATAAAATTTTGTTTGAAGCGGGTGCGGTGAGTAAAACCGAATTAGACAGTTTGGAAGCGAATATGGAATCTGCCAAAAGCGAATTGGAATCAGCGGAACGTGAGCTGGCGTTATACGAAAGCAGTACCATGCAAGGGGATTTAAGAACGCTGGAGGCTACTTTAGAACAGGCCAGAGCCAACTATGATGCGGCGGTCGATTCCTTGAACGACGCGAGCGTGAAAGCGGAAATTAGCGGAGTGGTCAGCGCGGTGGACGTCAGCGTGGGAAATACGGTTTCCACTCAAACGTCCGCTATTCGCATTGTGGATATGCAAAGAGCAAAACTCTCGTTTGGGGTTACGGATAAGGTCATTAATCAGATCCAAGTAGGATCGCGGGCTGAAATTACGATTTCTTCTTTATCCGACGAGCCGTTTGAAGGGTATGTGAGCGCGATATCACCGGCAGCTGACTCTCAAAGTCTATTATATCCCGTCGAAATTTATATCGATAATCCAGATCAGAGCATTAAACCAGGAATGTTTGCCATGGTTCGTTTGGCGACGAATCGACATGAAGACGTTTTTGCTTTGCCTGTGGATGCCGTAATAGAAGAAAGTGGAACGGCCTCCGTTTTTGTTGTTGGGGACGACTTCATTGCGCATGAGACGTCCGTCGAAACCGGTTTAAGAAACGATCAGTATATTGAAATTACATCTGGATTAGATTTAGGCGATATTGTCGTCGTTGTAGGGCAAGACTTCTTGGAAGATGGCAATCAAGTCAATATAACTGCGGGCGTTTCTCCCACGTCGACAGAAGAAGCGGCGCCGGCGGATGAATCGGATTCAGAGACATCTGGAACGGAATCGATTGAGCTGCAACAGTAGGCAAGGGGGGAGAATTTCGATTTGGATATTATAAAACTAGCCATACGCCGTCCCATAACCATGTTGATGGGGATGTTTATCGTTGTTATTTTGGGATTTGTATCCTTCTCCAAAATGGAAATGGAATTAACGCCTTCCATGACGATGCCGATGGCGATCGTAAGTACTACGTATGAAGGAGCGGGGCCAGAGGAAGTTGATGAATTGGTCACTGGACCGATCGAAAGCGCTTTATCCAGCGTGGAGGGCTTGGACAGCATTACTTCAAGTTCTTCGAAAGAAAGTTCCATGGTTATGCTGGAATTTAATTATGGAACGGATATGGATGCGGCGGTCGATGACATTCGCCAGCAATTAGATCGGGTTCGTTTACCCGATGAGGTAGAAGATCCCTCTGTCATGAAGATGGACAGCAATTCCCAGTCAATTTGTAATATCGTTATTATGTCGGATTCATTGGATGAATACGAGTTAAGGACTTTGATCGAAGATCGAATTGTTCCGCGGATCGAGCGGCAGCCCGGCGTAGCTGAAGTAAATGTTCGCGGCGGACGCGAGCAGGAGATATTGGTCCGTGTGGATCGAGAACGCCTGGAAGGATTAGGGCTTACCATGTCCGATATATCAAGCCTTTTGTCTGCGGAAAATAGCGATCAATCCGGCGGAAGCATCGAATATGGTATCAAAAGTTATTCCATCAGTATTAAATTGCAAATGGAAACAATTGATGATATCCGGCAAATGCCGATTCGTTTATCTGATGGAAGCGTATTGCAGTTACAGGATATTGCGGATATCAACGAAGAAGATGTGGAAATTACCAGTTACAGCCGTATTAATGGGGAACAAAGCATTAGTTTGTCGGTTACGAAATCCAGCGACGGAAATACGGTTACCACCGTGCATGCAATTCAGGATGAACTCGCGGCCATTGAGCAAGAGTATAATAATATTTCCGTTGAAATGACGAATAACCAGGCGGAGTCCATTGAAGATTCGATTAACGGCGTTATTCAGAATATTATTTTAGGCGCCGTATTATCGATTGTTATTCTATTCATATTCCTGAAAAACGTTGGTTTAACCCTGGTTATTGCAATTTCAATGCCTCTATCCATTATTGCCGCATTTGTTATGCTTTATTTTTCCGGAACAACCTTAAACATTATTTCCTTAGGAGGACTTTCCATTGGGGTCGGGATGCTCGTAGACAGTTCCGTGGTTGCGATCGAAAGTATCTATCGATACCGAACCGTTGGAGGATATGCACAAAAAGCCGGAACGTACTATGGTGTAAAAGAAATTGCGACGCCCATTGTAGCGTCGACTTTAACGACGATTGTTATCTTTGTTCCGTTTGTCTTTACCGAAGGGATGATTTCGGAACTTTTCACGGATATGGCGCTGGCCGTAGTATTTTCATTGACGGTGTCGGTTATTGCGGCGTTAACCATTGTACCGATGGTCAGTGGGAATGTTGTAGGAAACGTTCACCGAAATCACGCGCCGAAGTCGTTGAACTTTATTAATCGTATGTTGGATGGATTCGATAAGGGATTTTCGAAAGTACAGAAAGCGTATGATCGACTTTTGCATGCTTGTATGCGGCATAAAAAGAGAACGATTATTGTGGTTTGGGGAGCGTTTTTTGCGTCGTTGTGTTTATATCCTTTTATTGGAATGGATTTGATGCCAACGACGGATGAAGGAGAATTTTCGATTACAGCGACGGCTCCCAGCGGGGCGAATGTGGAATATGTGAATAATTATGCTTTGCAAATTGAAGAATTGCTGAAGGATATACCGGAAATCGAAGAAGTATCTGTTAGCGCTTCCGGTAGCAGCGGGATGCGGCGCAGCGGGAGCGCCTCCGCATCGATTCAGTGTACTTTAGTCGATAAAACCGAACGTTCGCGCAGTACGGAGGAAATTGTCGAAGAAGTGCGTCAGATGACGCAAAATATTGCCGGCGTTCAAATTAGCGTTTCGTCTTCTTCCAGTATGATGGGAGGCGGAGGTAGCGGTGGTGGATCCAGTATTTCCATTTATGGGGAAGAAACCTCCGTTTTGGCGGATATTTACAGCCAAATTAGACCGAACCTGTTGTCAATTGAAGGAGTGAGAGAAGTTAGTTGTGATTTAGATACAACTACTCGTCAAGTCGCGGTTATTTTAGATAAAGAACGTTTAAGAAGTTATGGTTTAACCGGTTCATCGGTGGCTTCCCAAATTTCGGATGCTGTTTCCGGAAATACGGCAACAACCTTAAAAGCGGACGGAACAGAAACGGATATTCGCATCACGTATCCGGATAGCCTGATTCAGGAATTTAGCGATTTAGGAAGTATTACTATTGATATTGGGGACGGAAACTATATCCCCTTGTCTTCTGTAGCCGAGATTACATTTGAAGAAGTTCCTATGTCGATTAGTAATGAAAACCAAACCCGATATGTAAGCGTATCCTATTCGATTTATGGACGGGATACGGGAAGCGTCAGCGAAGATGTTCAGCTAATGATTGATCAGATGAGTTTGCCGGACGGATACAGTGTTACATTAAGCGGAACCAGCGACTCAATGAATGAAATGGTTGAGACGATGACGTTGGTATTGGTATTGGCGATGGCGTTGATTTATATGGTTATGGCTGCACAGTTTGAATCGTTGATCAATCCGTTTATTATGTTCTTATCCATTCCGCTTTCTTTGGTTGGGGTGATGGTGTTGCTCTTCCTGACGGGAGAATCGCTCAGTATGACTTCCTTGATCGGTTTGTTGGTTCTGGTAGGAATTGCGGTTAATAATGGAATTGTGCTTATTGACTATGCCGATGTCATTAAGAAGAAAGAAAATCTTACGGCGGAAGAGGCCATGCTTAAAGCGGGTCCTGTTCGTTTAAGACCGATTTTAATGACGGCTTCTACGACGGTTTTAGGCCAGATCCCGGTTGTTGTTTCAACTTCCAGCAATAGTGAAATGTTGCACGGTATGGGGATTGTTGTAGCCGGGGGATTAACGGCTTCGACATTCTTAACGCTCATCGTCGTGCCGGTGATGTATGTATATTTCACACAGTTCTCTGATTTTATCAAACGAAAGATCCGTGAAAAATTCCCAGTTAAAGTGGTAGGCGATCAAAAAGGAGAAGAAGAATTCACGCTGTAAAGAGGATTGAGCGGATGGACGCTTAGAAAATTTATAGAAGAGTAATTAATAGTAATAAAACAAAATAGTGGGGAAACGTTATGTTTCCCCACTATTTTGTTTAACTGAAAGGATATTTATCTAGGGCATAAAGACGAGAAATTTATCGTTGATTTTACTTTTCTGGATAATTTTCAATCCTCCTATACTATGATAAACTCTATATTGAGGAAATGAAAATGCTTACAGGGAATTTTTTAGTAGAATAAAACATTTCTCTATTCTATTTATTTGCTTTCTTTCTTATTCTATTTATATGAATGAGAGTGTCTAAAGTCATAGGTACTTTTCTTTTGTTTGCGTATTGATGTTGTGGTTGGATTTTATAAACAAAAAATGGACGCTATATAAGAATACCAGCGTCCATTTCCGTTTTATTTTTCAGTATGCAAAATTATGATTCAATTAAACCCTGTTCTACGAGGAATTCGTGGGCCACTTCCGCCGGATTTCGCCCATAACTATCTACTTCAGCGTTTAATTCCTGCATAACCTCATCCGTTAGGATATGGCAAAGCGATTCTAAAATTGGTTGAAGTTCAGGATATTGTTCTAATGTTTCTTCCCGTACGAGCGGAATGGCGTAGTAAGGAACAAAGAATTCTTGATCGTCCGTAATCATTTGTAGATTATAGGTTTTTAACAAGCCGTCCGTAGCAAATGCGGTAATGACGTCCGTCTCATAGTTGGTAATCGCCGAATAGCGCATTCCGCCATCCAGCACTCGTATGTCTCTGAAATTTAGTCCATACGCGACTTCAAGACCAAGCCAGCCATCTTCACGATTCGAGAATTCAGGCGTGGGAGAGAAAATCATATTGCTGCTGTTACGAGCCAAATCGCTAATATTTTGAATACCATATTTTTCTGCAACATCCGGCATCATCGCCAGAACATAGGTATTATTAAAATCATACTCCTGTAATACCTCGATACCGAATTGGTCTTTTAAATCGGCTTTAACCGTGTTATAAACTTGTTCGCGATCGGATATCGGTTGATTCCCCAGCATACTAACAAAAGCCGTTCCGGTGTAATCGATGTAAACATCAATTTCACCGCTTTTAATGGCTTCAAAACAAATTTGCGTTCCACCTAAATTAATTTGTCGATCTACGGTGATGTCCGTATTTCCTTCAATTAGATCGGCAATCATGAAGCCTAAAACCTGTTGTTCGGTATAGTTTTTAGAACCTACGCGGATGACTTTATCGCTTCCTGTAAAGGAGGTGGCGACGACAGCGGAGATCGCAAGAATAAGAACAACGCCGATCGAAGCGAAAGCCATCTTGCGCGTACGCCGTAATCTTTGATTGGTATTGCGATCGAACTTTACGGCGGAAAGCCGGAAACTAATAGGGGTAACAAGGAGTTCAATTTTTCCTACCACGAAGTCCATGAGAAGCGCTAAGAGACATGAGGGAATCGCTCCCGCTAAGATAAGGTTGTTATTTAGTGTTTGAATTCCAGAATAGATCAGATATCCTAAACCGCCTGCGCCTACAAAAGCAGCAATGGTAACCAAGCCGACCGCATTAACGGAGGCGATACGAACGCCTGCCATCATGACGGGAAGCGCCAATGGAATTTGAATACGACTTAAAACCTGAAGTTTGGTCATTCCCATTCCACGGGCCGCTTCGATAATATCTGGATTGATATTACTTAGTCCGGTATACGTGTTTTTTAAAATCGGCAAAAGCGCATAAAGGACGACAATAAAAATGGTAGGCAAACTACCGATCCCTAATAATGGAATGAGAAAGCCGAAAAACGCTAAGCTCGGAACGGCCTGTACGATGTTTGCGATTCCTAAAACCGGCTTATGTAGTTTGGCTACGCTGTAAATGAGAATCCCGAGGGGAACTCCGATTAAAACGGCAAAAAATACTGCGGTAAAGGTCAGCTGGATATGCTCGATTAGAGCGTTAACAATTTGGTCTTGACGATAGACGACGTATTCAAAAAAATTCAAAGGAATTCCCCCTTTATATATCAATGAATCGAGCGCCTAAAGTTGTTACGAGGCTGCTCGTTGTGATGATGCCTGCTAGGACATTTTCCGGCCCTAATACCGGGATGGCGGATACATCATTTTCTTTCAGTAACTTTAACAGATCAACGATCGAATCTGTTTGAGCAACAGAGAGATAATTGGTTTTCATAATTTCTTTTACGGTCACGCTGCGGTCCTCGGCTTGTTGAATCATCCGTGCCGTAATAATGCCTTTTAATTGATGTTTAGCGTTCACCACAAACAGACTATCCACTCTGCTCTGGCGCATGACTTCAATGGCTTGCAATAAAGTTCGTTCGCCGCTCGTAGTAATCGGGTCGAAAAGCATGATATCCTGGGCTTTAATCAGTTCGGGGTTGTTCCAAATTCGGTTCCGTCCGACAAAATCGCTAACAAAACCATCAACCGGATTTTTTAATACTTCTTCCGGCGTACCATATTGCAGGACTTGCCCATCATTCATAATACAGATGCGATCCGCAATTTTAACGGCTTCATCCATGTCATGGGTGACAAATAAAATGGTTTTATGCAAATGCCCTTGCAACTCTGCCAGTTCTTCTTGAAGCTGGCTGCGCGTAATGGGATCTAGAGCAGAGAAAGGTTCGTCCATTAAAATAATATCCGGATCCGTGGCAAAAGCGCGCGCAACCCCAATACGCTGCTGTTGTCCACCAGAAAGTTGAGCGGGATATCGGTAAAGATAATTTTCTGCGTCTAAGCCGATCATTTCCATCATTTCGAGGGTGCGTTGTTTAATTTCTTCCGCGCTCATTTTCTGAAGTTTTGGGACAATTTGAATATTCTCCTCCACGGTCATGTGTGGGAAAAGTCCCGTTTGCTGGATCACATATCCAATATTGCGGCGTAATTGAATAACGTCTTTTTCTTCGATATTTTCTCCGTTAATAAAAACATTTCCAGATGTTGGTTTGATCAATCCATTGACCATTTTAAGTAATGTTGTTTTTCCACATCCGGAGGGACCGATCAGTACGACCAATTCGCCTTTATGGATGCTCAAATCCATATCCCGGATTACAACATGTTGTTTATATTCTTTTCGAATTTTTTCAAATCGAATCACATTGCGACCTCCTTATGTTGTATTGAATAATTTTATCTCATGAAAAACTTTCATGTTTTTATGCAATCATTTTACAGATTGTTTTTTGAATTTTATGACCTATTCTTGTACGGTAAACACACTAGGGGAAGAGTTGTGAAAAATAGAAAAACAGAACGATGGTTGCTGGATAATATTTTTTTAGAAAGAAAACGCTTTTTAGACGCAAAATTTATCACCTGTTTCCTAAAAAAATAAAAGAATTTCCTACTTGTGGTGCAATAAGAAAGAATTCCTGTTTTATAAGAATAAAAGAAAACAATCCTTTTGATTGGTTTCTTGTTGTAAAGAGAAATATGTTTGCCGATCTTCAGATACGCAGGGAAAATAATGAGGTGAAAGAATCGTTAACAAGAAACGAATGGATTTTCGAGCGTAAAAATGTATAAAAATAAAAACCATGAAAGGAAGATGGAAGAAGTATTTTAGGACAGCAAATCATATTATGTAGGGTGAAAAGCACGAACGACCATAAATGCGTAGTGAAATTTCATATAGTACTTCATTAAAATTAGTAAGGAACCATCATGTCCGATTTATGTAGAATGAATTTCGGTCCAAGGTGGAGGAAATGGATAAATCTTCTACAACGAATGTTATTTCTGAGAAATACGATTCGTCGCCTAAACGTATTGAAAAGAAATTTTATTACTAAATCCCCCGTAATTTTTATTTCTCCATAAAATAGACGAGAAAATAGATAATGAAACAAATTTTTATTACGTCTATTTATTTATACCATATTTTGAATAGAATTACAAGAGCGCAAACTATTAAAAATGTATGAAGAGACGACAAAAAGTTGGTTTTTGAAAAAAGTGGGGAAGATAAAAGTTTTTTCCCTTTAAATTTGTCGTTTTGAAAAAAAGCTAAGAAAATAACGCGCTTCTTAAAAAGAACATTCAAAAAAACGTTCTTTTTTTGGACATTCTATTGAAAAAAAACACGGATATTTATCAACTTATATCCGTGTGTTTTTTCGATTGATTTTAGGGAAGTTTTTAAAGTTTTTTAGAATTATTTTGTTTCCGTCGGGATAATGTTGGCGGCTTCTTTTAGAGCGGCCAAGGTACCGCCTATACCCGCTAGATCAGTAGGTATAATTAATTTTGTAGCCGTTCCGTTGCTGAGATCTTTAATGGCTTCCAAGGATTTGATGGCTAAAACGTTTTGATCAACAGCTGCTTCGCGAATCATAATTAAACTATCGGCATAGGCCCGTTGGAATAGTAAAGTTGCTTGAGATTCTCCTTCCGCTTTTAAAATCGTTGCTTGTTTGGTCCCTTCCGCCTCACGGATGGCAGCTTCTTTTGTAGCCTCGGCGTTTAAAATGGCTGCTTGTTTTAGTCCTTCGGCTTCTAAGATCGCGGCATTCTTTTGTCCTTCTGCACGAAGAATGGCTTCTCGTTTTTCCCGTTCTGCGCGCATCTGTTTTTCCATAGCTT
>CALXSZ010000030.1 GCA_944391275.1 uncultured Syntrophomonadaceae bacterium | reverse complement strand
AAGGTGGCGGTGATGGGATGTGTGGTAAACGGGCCGGGAGAGGCCCGAGAGGCGGATATTGGCATAGCTGGAGGCAAAGGTGTGGGACTGTTGTTTTCCAAGAACCGCCTTCTAAGAAAAGTTTCAGAGGAAGAAATTATTCCAGCATTGATGGAAGAAATTGATAAGATGTTAAAAGATAGAGGAGGACATGGGGCGTGAGAAGTTCACAGTTATTTTTTCCGACTTTAAGAGAAGTACCCAGCGAAGCGGAGGTTGTTAGCCATCAATTATTGTTAAGAGCCGGATTCATCCGCAAATCCAGTGGAGGAATCTATACGTATTTGCCATTGGCGATGCGGGTCTTACATAAGATTCAGCAAATTGTCCGCGAGGAGATGGACGCCGCTGGGGCGCAAGAAATTTTGATGCCGATCGTTCAACCCAAGGAATTATGGGAAAAATCTGGACGCTGGAGTGCGTATGGAGACGAAATGTTTCGTTTAAGCGATCGGCATGGCCGTGAATTTTCCTTAGGTCCTACGCATGAAGAAGTGGTAACCGACGTGGTGGATGGCGATGTGCATTCTTATCGAGATCTTCCCATGATTTTATACCAAATTCAAAATAAGTATCGCGACGAAATTCGGCCTCGATTTGGACTCATGCGTGGGCGGGAATTTATTATGAAAGACGCTTATTCTTTTGATACGGATGCAGAAGGGTTGGATCAATCGTATGAAAAGATGCGTCAGGCTTATTGCCGGATTTTTGATCGTATCGGTTTGAAATATCGTATGGTTGATGCAGACAGTGGTGCGATTGGGGGCAACAACAGCAATGAATTTATGGTGTTGGCGTCAAGTGGAGAAGATACGATAATTTATTGCGACCAGTGTCATTACGGGGCTAATTTGGAGAAAGCGGTTTGTCCGGAATCCCCCACGGTAGAAGGGAAATCTACGACCAAATTATTGGAATTGGAGAAAATTGCAACGCCTGGTGTGAAAACGGTAAAAGACCTCAGCGATTTGTTAGGACACCCCGAATCGGACCAGATTAAAACCCTGATTTATTTGGCGGATGAAGAATTGATTTGCGTTTTGTTGCGGGGGGATCACGAATTAAACGAAACCAAATTAAAAAATCTTTTGGGGTGCAATTTATTGGTAATGGCGGCGGAAAGTGACGTTCGATCCGCTTTAGGAGCGGGATTTGGTTCTTTAGGACCTGTGAACAATCCTTTAAAAATTTATGCGGATAACGCTGTGCAACATTTAGTGAATGTGGGATGTGGCGCCAATGAAGATGGTTTTCATTTCATTCATGTGAATCCAGGAAGAGATTTTGTTCCATATGCGTATGCAGACTTACGCAACGCTGCTCCAGGCGATCCTTGTCCCTGTTGCGGGCGTCCGGTAGGAGCTATGCGAGGTGTAGAAGTAGGGCATATTTTCAAATTAGGGGAGAAATATTCTCGGGCGATGAATGCTACTTATTTGGATCAATCCGGAAAAGTGCAATATATGGTTATGGGATGCTATGGAATTGGGGTTTCTCGAACCATGGCGGCGGCTGTCGAACAAAATAACGATGCGCATGGAATGACTTGGCCAATGCCGATTACGCCCTTTCAAGTAATCATCGTGCCGGTAAATGCCAAAAAGGCTGATCAGATGGAAGTAGCCGAGCAATTGTATCATGATTTAGAAAATGCAGGATTGGAAGTTTTGTTGGATGACCGGGATGAAAGAACCGGCGTAAAATTTAAAGATGCCGATTTAATTGGGATTCCGATTCGGATTAATGTGGGACCAAAGGGATTGGCTTTAGGGCAGGTAGAATTAAAACTGCGTCGGGAAGAAGAAGCCGAAATGATTGCTCTGCCAGATATTGTTACAAAAGTAAAAAATTTGGTGGAAGCTCAACTGAAACCATGACGATATCCTGAAGTGGTCAATTTTAAAGGGAAAAAACAAACGAACTCGGGCGAAATAAACAGGGCGGCGCGTTGGCCGCTTTGTTTTTACATAGCATAATAGGGAGAACAAAGATGAAATTTGACTCCATTCTTTTAGCAGAATTTTTTACAGCTATTGGACCGCTGTTTTTAGCGTTGGTGTTGGGGAGCATTGTGGGAATTCAACGGGAATTATCCGGGCATCAAGCTGGACTGAGAACCAATACGTTAGTTTGCGTGGGGTCGGCTTTGGCGATGGTTGTTTCAATTAAAATGCATACGATCTATGGCTCGGACGCCGGGAGAATCGCTGCTCAGGTAATTAGCGGAATCGGATTTTTAGGAGCCGGTACAATTATTCGCACCGGTCTTTCGGTTCGAGGATTAACGACTGCAGCGGGTTTATGGGTAACGGCCTGTATTGGATTAGCGGTTGGCGCCCGGTTATATGTTCCAGCCATTATGGGGACAATCTGTTGTTTGATTGTGATGGGCCTTATGGAATGGGTGGAGAAACGAGCGGTTCAAGAGAGAAGAAGAGGAATTTGTCATTTGGTTTTGGAGGTCGAGAACCTTCCAGGAAGATTGGAAACAATTTATCAAGAATTATTGAAATTGGATGAAAATATGAGGCTTGACGAAATTCGTTATATAGAAAAGAATCAATTGGAGATAAATGTTTTTATTCATACGGAAAATAAAAAGGATCATGGAAATATCCTTCAAATACTAAGTCAAATAGAGGGGGTACGAAAATTAGCTGTGAGGGGTTCATGAACCTGATACCAAAAGGAGGATATTCATGTTTGCTTTAGCAGAATCCGAATGGATCTGGGAACGCTTACAGAAAGAAAAACGTCCGATTATTTTGTATGGAATGGGAAACGGAGCGGAAAAAATCTTGGCTTTATGCCAGAAATTTAAGATTCCAGTCCAGGATCTTTTTGCCAGTGATGAATTTGTTCGTGGGCAAAGCTTTGCAGGATTTCAGGTCAAACGCTATGAGCAAATTCGCACGGCCTATTCGGATCCCATTATTCTGATTGCTTTTGGGACAGAACGTCCGGAAGTTTTGGATAAAATTTACCGAATCGCAGAAGAATTCGAGGTTTTAGCGCCGGATATCCCTTTATTTGGAGATGAATTGATCGATTTTCCTTCAATAAAGCAGCATCAAGCGGCAATTGTTCAGGTTTATGAAAGATTGGCGGATACGACTTCTAAAAAGGTCTTTCAATGTTTATTGCAATACAAACTGAGCGGAAAAATTCGCTATTTACAGGAATGTGAAACAACCCGGGAAGAAGCGCTCAGTCATTTGTTTCCCTTGGAAGATAAAGCGGTTTATATGGATTTGGGGGCTTACGACGGAGACACGGTGGAAGAGTTCATTGCCTATACCCAGGGGAAATATGGAAAGATTTTTGCTTTAGAACCGGATCGAAAAAATTTTGCAAAATTAAAACGCAAAATAGAAGATCGCCATTGGCAACATGTAACCTTATTTCCCTATGCAAGTTGGAGTCAAGCGGCCAAATTGATTTTTGATGGCCGAGGCGGACGAAATTCCGCTTTGGGGGAGAGAGGATACGAGGTTCAAGCTGAAAGCGTCGATCATCTTTTACAAGGCAAGCCAGCCTCATTCATTAAAATGGATGTAGAGGGAGCCGAGTATGAAACGCTTTTGGGTTGCAAGCGGACGATTCAGCAATTTGCTCCTAAATTTGCAATCAGCGCGTATCATCGATCGTGGGATTTTGTTGAGTTGCCAAAACTTTTGTGGACGTTGAATCCTCATTACCGAATTTTTTTACGGCATCATCCATATATTCCTGGATGGGAAACGAATTTATATGTAACAGAGTAAAAAGCGGATAATATTTTTTTGTTGATTTTATTAAATCGTAGAATGTCCTATTTGTTCTTGAAGATAAAAAAATAGAATCATGATGAATGGGAGAATGGAATGCAACAGTTACTTGTTTCGATCGTCATGCCAGCCTATAATGCAGAAGCTTATATTTCTCTTGCCATCGATTCGGTTCTGCGACAAACCTGGCAAAATTTTGAACTGATTATTATGGATGATGGTTCACAGGATGAAACGCCGAATCTGATTCGCCAATACGCCAGTCAGGATAAGCGAATCCGACCGGTTTTTAATGCGAAAAACCTGGGTGTAGCAGAATCCAGGAATCGTGGACTCCGTTTGAGTCAAGGAGATTATATTGCTTTTTTGGACAGCGACGATATATGGCGTCCCCAAAAATTAGAAAAGCAATTGCAGTTGGCGCAAACGACGGGCGCGGCTATTCTTTATAGCTCCTATGCGCTGATTGATGAGAAAGGGAAAAAGAAGTGCAACGACTATATCGTTCCTTCGCAAGTAGATTATCCTTCTTTATTAAAATGTAATGTGATCGGTTGTTCGACGGTATTGCTTTCGCGGGAGGTTGCTACACGATATCATTTTGAAAGACAGTATTATCATGAAGACTACGCGCTTTGGCTTCAAATTTTAAAAGATGGGTATATGGCGGTAGGAGCAACCGAAGTACTCGTAGATTATCGCGTCATGGCTCAATCCCGAGCGGGGAATAAGTATACAAGCGCTAAGTATCGGTGGCAGATTTACCGGGAGAAATTAGGCTTTTCTTTTTTTCGAAGCGCGATCTTGTTCTTCCAGTATGGAATAGCGGGATTAAAAAAATATCAAAAATCTAAAAAAGAAAATTAGTTGCAAAATAGGGGCCGGCTCACGAGAAAAAGTTATTTAATTTGCCCTTTCAATTATTCGAGTTGTCCCGGTTTTTTTTCTTTTATTTTTGGAGGAAATAAGCGATCGAATATTTCTACCTCATTTTCTGAGGGAAAATAACAAGTTGGATCCGAATAAGTTCCTTTTAAATATTTTGCTTTTTGGGCGTCTAAAATTTTTACCATGAAAAAAGGAAATTCTTCGCGAGGGTCCATTCCTGCGTAAAAGACGCCATGTTTTGATGCGCTTTCAAATCCGAAACGAGCATAATATGCAGGAGAACCGGTAAGGACGACGGCGGGATATCCCAATTGATGGGCTTGTTTCAACGTGAAACGAATAAGTTTTTCTCCGTATCCTTTTTTTTGATGAGAAGGATGTACGCTGACTGGACCCAGCAGGAGCATTTCACTGATTTTTCCATCTTTATGCGTGAGCGTTCCCTTGGCATAGGTGATTTGCGCGATAATTTTCCCAGCGTCTTCTATAATATAATCGAGTTCCGGGACAAAACACTTTTCCGATCGTATTTTATGTACAATGAAATGTTCTGTACATCCTGGATGATAAACATTCCAAAATGCTTCCCGCGTTAAATTTTCCACTTCGAAGAAGTCCTTTTCTTGTTCCAATCGAATTTTCATTTATTTGTCCTTTCTTTGATCCTGTGTGTCGTCATTAAAAAGAGAAATCGATCTTTTTTCGTGCCGCCATCTAAAACCGTTCTCGTTACGAGTAGAAGACAAAAAGAGGAATGAAATGTGATGAGTGTTTCTTTTTTCATTCCTCTTTTTATGTGGAAAATGAAGATTTTTCAAGCGCGAACCGGAAATATCATAGAATCATGATACCCTGTGACGACTCGAACGAAACCGGATAAATCCTGGTCTAATTGCACATCCCCCGTATCCACAATGAATGCTGGAGATGCTAGGCTAAAAAGCTTTTTTTTTCGTAGCGATCACGGTGATATTTGACA
>CALXSZ010000029.1 GCA_944391275.1 uncultured Syntrophomonadaceae bacterium | reverse complement strand
GATTTTTTTCTCCGATATCTGGATTTTTTGCCAGCGATTACTTGCTATTTTGAAGGAAAAACGCTAGGATTAAAAGATCAGAAGTTTTTGGGAGAAAAGGGAGTTTCAAATCATGAACGCCAAAGTTTGTTTATTTTCCTATTTGATCTTAGTTAATTTGTATACTTGGATCCTGTTTGGCATCGATAAATGGAAAGCCTTAAATGGACAATGGAGGATTCCGGAAAAAGTTCTATTTTTTACTTCCTTAGCCGGAGGTTCCTTGGGGGCGCTGGTTGGAATGAAAATGTTCCATCACAAAACGAAAAAAAAGCGGTTTTCTATCGGCATTCCGGTTTTTTTAGTTATCCATGTGGGCTTGGTGGCAGGACTCCTTTGGTATCGGATCGTTTAAATGAGGAAGGAAGAAACAACGGATTCTCCGTTTAAAAGCATAATTTTACGAAAAAAGGGAAAACGATGGATAAGATGGATAAATGGAAAATAGAGGGTTACAGGAGGAAGAAACATGCAGGAAGATACCCTGAGTCATGAGATCATGTCTGAAGAAAATACAGCGACGAATTTTATTCAGGCCATCATTACGGAAGACGTTAAAGAAGGGAAAAATGGGGGAAAAGTACACACCCGGTTTCCCCCGGAACCCAATGGCTATTTGCACATTGGTCATGCAAAATCGATCTGCCTGAATTTTGGCAGTGCGCTTCGGAATCATGGAATATGCAATCTGCGTTTTGACGATACCAATCCCAGCAAAGAAGACGTCGAATATGTGGATTCCATCCAGGAAGACGTCCGCTGGTTGGGGTTTGACTGGGAAGATCGCAAATTTTATGCTTCCGACTATTTTGAAAAATTGTACCAATTTGCGGAACAGCTGATCGTGAAAGGCAAAGCGTTTGTATGCGACTTGAGCCCGGAAGAAATCCGCGCCTATCGCGGCACCTTAACCGAACCCGGGAAAAACAGTCCCTACCGGGAGCGCAGCGTAGAAGAAAATCTGGATTTATTCCGACGCATGCGAGCCGGCGAATTTCCAGATGGTCTGCGCGTTCTGCGCGCAAAGATTGATATGGCTTCGCCCAATTTGAATATGCGAGACCCGGTTCTTTATCGTATTCAGCATGCTTCGCATCATCGTACCGGAAACCAATGGCCGATTTATCCTATGTATGATTATGCGCATCCGCTATCGGATGCGCTGGAAGGCATTACGCATTCCATCTGCACGTTGGAGTTTGCGGATCACCGGCCGCTCTATGATTGGGTGATTGAAAATGTTGATTACCCCGGAAAAGAAACGGTCCGTCCGCGTCAATATGAGTTCGCCCGCTTAAACCTGACGTATACTGTGATGAGCAAGCGCAAATTGCGGTTGTTGGTGGAAGAACGGGTGGTTCATGGATGGGACGACCCGCGGATGCCTACGATTTCGGGGCTGCGCCGCCGCGGATATACGCCCGAATCGATCCGGGAATTTTGCGAACAAATCGGGGTGGCGAAACGGGACAGCACCGTTGCGTTGAGCTTTTTGGAATCGTGCATCCGTTCTGATTTAAATCTTCATGCGCCGCGTGTGATGGCGGTTTTGCGTCCACTGAAGGTGATTTTAACGAATTATCCCGCAGGACAAACCGAATGGATGGAAGCGGAAAATAATCCGGAGGATCCCGATTCGGGCAGTCGGAAAATCCCTTTCACCCGCGAACTTTATATTGAACAGGAAGATTTTATGGAAGAGCCGCCTAAGAAATTTTTCCGTTTAAAGCCGGGAGGCGAGATTCGCTTAAAACATGGCTATATTATTCAGTGTCAAGAAGTAATCAAGAATGAAGCGGGAGAAGTGGTTGAATTGCACTGCACCTACGATCCGGAATCTAAGACGGGCGGAGCCACTGCTGGACGGAAAGTGAAAGGAACCTCCCACTGGGTTTCGGCGGAATATGCGGTCCCGGCTGAAGTGCGGTTATACGATACGTTGTTTTTAAGTGAGAATCCCGAAGAAGAAAACGAAGGGAAAACGTTCTTGGATGATCTAAATCCCCATTCGTTGGAGGTTTTAACAGAATGCAAAGTTGAACCGTCCCTGAAAGAAGCACAAAAAGGCGATCGCTTCCAATTCTTACGACAGGGGTATTTTGCGGTTGATTTGGATGCGACCCCGGAGAAATTAGTTTTCAATCGGATTGTTTCTCTAAAAGATACTTGGGCCAAACAACAAAAGAAAAATTAAATAGTACCAAAAAGATGAGCGGGAAGCCCAAAAACTATGGAGCTTCCCGCTTATTGGATTAATCGTGTTGTAAAGCGTTCAGCGCAAACATCCGTTGGCAGAGACGTTTTCCGGAAGCCGTTCGAAAAATTTTGTGGTAAGCGTGTTGAATGGCGGAAAGCTGGAGGGCGTCTTCATAAGCGTTCACTAAAAAATCGGCTTCCAACAGAATTTGCCAATCGGGGCCATCAACGCCGGAATAGGTGTGATGGTGAGCAATAAGAAACAAGACGCGCGCTTGAATCGTATCTTCAATGTCAAGCTTTTGGAGGAGCGTTTTTGCCAGAGCAGGACCCTCCCGTTCTTGGAGTTTCCCTCCGCATTGTCCATACTTTTCTTCGCAGAGATGGATGCCGATATCGTGCGTCAGCGCCGCAATTTCAAGGATTTCCTGGGTTTGTTCATCTAACTGCTCAGCCTGTCCGATCCACGACGCGTAAACGTAAACTTTTGTGAAATGCTGCATTCGTTTCGGATCTCCAGCGTATAAGAGGAACATTTCATTCATCACTTGAAATATCCGTTCGTTCATTTTTTCTCACCATCCTGTGCCCTTCATTAAAAGTCAAAACATTCTACTTGTTTCACGCATTCGGTTTTTCAGAATGCCTTGATTATAACGGGAAAATAGTCGGCCGTCAATCCGCAAATACATAAGGAAACGCCTCGGATAATGTGTGGATCGGAACCACTGTAAAGTCCTTTTTTTCTGGATATAAAGGAAACGTGTTAGATGCTGGGATTAATAACGTTTTTATTCCGGCCTCCTGAGCGGCAAAAATTTTACGAATCAATCCGCCAACCGGGCAAATCTCCCCGTGTAAGGAAATTTCTCCAGTTATCGCAACATTTTGGCGCAGAGGGCGATTTTCAATGGCGCTCAGGATGACGAGAGCCAAAGCGGCGCCAGCCGAAGGACCGTCTACCAGACCGCCTCCAATAAAGTTTAAATATAAATCGTAGTCTTCCGGATTTTCCGGAATCAAACGGCGCAAAGCGGTTTTGGCATTTAGAACGGCGTCCTGCGTCATGGTTCCGGCCGTTGTATTGCATTGAATTTTTCCAGTTCCTTTTTGGCAACTGGGGAAGGCGGCGCATTCAATTGTTAAAAGTTGTCCCGCATATTGCGTGACGCCAATTCC
>CALXSZ010000028.1 GCA_944391275.1 uncultured Syntrophomonadaceae bacterium | reverse complement strand
GGATGATTCCGTTTATCCGCCGATTTTTTCGATATAAGTTTGGAATGAATTTTAAAAATATTTTCATAAAATTTGATGGAAACAGATTTCAATTTTCTTTGAAATCTGTTTCCATCAAATTTTATGAAAATATTTTGAAAATTCATTCCAAACTTATATCGAAAAAATCGGCGGATAAACGGAATCATCCTGACCGGATTCCTCCTTCATTTTTCCCAAATAACGCCGCGTGTTCTGATTAATCCCCCAAGTGGCTTGCTGAAGTTTTGCGGACAGATAAGAACGCATATTCGGTTCGATCTCTCCTTTTGGGCGATCCAATAACAGGAAAATAATACGAAGCAACTCGTTGGTATTCGCCATTAGACGCCGAGCAGGCGCTTTTTTTAACAACGAATCCTCTTTTCCATAATAACCCATCATATGTCGTACGATCCATAACATTTCCACGTCGTTTAATATTTTTTTATCCAGCAACTCTTCTAGTAAGGTTTCAGAACCTACTTGATTTTCCTTGTTTTGTATTTCCTTCCAAGCCGGAGTATCCGTATGGGCCGGAATATGAACCGGTATAACCTCTTGAAGCCGCTGTAGATCTTCCTTTTCCCTCTGTAATTCCTGGGATTCCGTTTCAAGATGATTTTCCTGTTGTTTCACCACTTTTTTCCTCCTGGAAAATAAAATAGAAAACTATAAAATTCTTCGCGCGCCAGCATAGTGACTGCTATAGTACGATTGGCTCAAAGAGCTAATAATAACGCCTCCGGAACTCGGAGAACTGGAGTGAATAAATTGACCGCTTCCAATGTAAATCCCCACATGATCCACATAGCCACCTGAAGCAAAATAAACAATGTCTCCCGGCATCAGTTCACTTTTGCTGACCTCGGTTCCTTGTCCTGCTTGCGACGCTGCTGTTCTTTGCAAAGAAATTCCTAAAGAATTTTGATAGACATACTGTACAAATCCTGAGCAATCAAAACCCGAAGGACTTGATCCTCCATATGCATAAGGCGTTCCTAAAAACTGCTGGGCATAATCAATCAATTGGGTAGCGGCGTCCGTATTAGCATTTGGCAATTCACGCGTTACACCGCCGCGCGAAACATTTGAAAAGGTTCCTGTTACTTTAAGCGGCTGTCCTTCAAAAATTATGTCCGAAGAAAGGCCGTTTAAATTTTTTAACTCCGTTATATCCATTGCATGATTTTCAGCAATTTGGGAAAGGGTATCTCCCTGCTGCACATAATATGTACTCGCCCCCACTGCTGCAGCCGCCCGCTCTACCGTCCCGGCTGGCACGCGCAGTTTTAAAATCTGTCCGACTTCTATGTTTTCCGAGAAAAGTTCATTATCACTAATAATTGTGGCCGGCGTCGTATCATAAAGCGCGCTGATTGACTCCAATGTATCGTCTGAATGAACCGTATAGTACATAATTTCAACATCTTCTCCCAATACGGCGGATACTTTGATCACTAAAACCTGCCCTACCTGGAGCGCTTCCCCCGTTAAATAATTCCACGCCTTTAATTCGTCCACCGTCACATCATGCTGATTGGCAATGCTCCACAAATTATCTCCCGCCTGCACTATATACTGTTCGTCCGCCCACGCTGAACCGGCTCCTGCAAGCATAAATATCAAAGCGAAAAAAAACGATAATACGACATTTTTTTTGTACATTTTATCCGATCCTTTCATACTCTCGTGCAGTTTTCTTGCAGTATTTTGGAATATTTTTTGTTTATTTTACCATTATTTGCATGATAAATCCAGTTTTTTTTGTCAAACAAAATGCTTAAATGTTTATTTCTTTCTGAAAAACCGAATAAAGCTCGTCATTAATTCCACGAAACCCTATATTCGGCGCATGCTCCGAAGTTCCTTCGCCATGAAAATCCGAACCGCCGGTCATCAACAATCCTCTCGTTTCAGCCATTGCGCGATATTTTTCCACCTGATAAGGTGCATGCGCCGGATAATACACTTCGATTCCTTCAAAACAAGCCGGGTGACGATCCAAAAGATCGGTTACCAAATTTTGATGATGAATCAGGCCTGGATGGGCTAATACCGCTATTCCATGAAATTCATGAATGAGATTCGTCGCGTCAATCGGCGTAAAAGGATGTCGTGGAACATAAGCCGGTTTTCCGCGCGTCAGCAAATGACCAAACGCCCAATTTGCAGAAGGAACCAGGTTTTTTTTGGCTAAAACGCGCGCGATGTGCGGTCGTCCAATCGCGCCTTGCGCTTGATGCTGAACCTCATCATATTCGATCGAATAACCGAGACATTTTAGTTTCTGAACAATTGCTTGAGCGCGTTCTTCTCTCCACTGACGCATTTGTCCCAGTTTTTCAACAAACCGGTAGGATGTAAAATCCATTCCATATCCCAACACATGTACGGATTGTTGATCCTGGTTGGTATTCAGTTCAATTCCGGGAACGACCACGAACCCAGGATATTGAGCGGCACAACCAATCGCCTCCGCAATTCCATCGACCGTGTCGTGATCAGTAATGGCGATCCCTTTTAATCCGGCCCGTACAGCTTTTTCAATCACTTGAGAAGGGGTAAAAAGTCCGTCGGACGCTGTTGTATGGACGTGTAAATCGTAGGTAATCATGGTTTACTTTTCCTCCTGTTTAGAGCTAGTATAAAAAGTATACCATTTTTTCCCGACCGAATGGAAAAGAATTTAGACGTCAAACTCTTGACGCAGTCGTTTTAATGCATTTTTTTCAATGCGAGATACCTGTACTTGAGAAATTCCCAGCTTATTGGCTATAATCGCTTGCGTCTCCTCTTTAAAAAAACGCTGAGTCAAAACGAAACGCTCCCGCTCCGGCAAATGCTCCAACGCTTCCTGAAGAGAAAGTTTTTCCAACAGCGTTTCACTGTTTTCTTTCGCCGCCAGATGATCTAAAAGAGTACCCTCTCGATTATTTTCGTGATTGGAAAAAAGATCTTCCATATATCGAGGCGGTTGGCAAGCTTCCAACACGCTGACAATTTCCTCTCTTTCCATTTGAAGCGCTTGGGCAATTTGCTCAACGGTAGGATCTTGTCCAAGCTCTCGCCTGAGATTTTCTTGCGTTCGTCGGATGAGCAAGTTTTTTTCCTTTACGCTTCGCTGTACGCGAATCATCCCATCATCCCGCATGAAGCGTCGAATTTCTCCCAATATCATTGGAACGGCGTAC
>CALXSZ010000027.1 GCA_944391275.1 uncultured Syntrophomonadaceae bacterium | reverse complement strand
AAGCGTCGGATTTATCCTATTTTATGACAAGTACCGCCGGAGTCAGTGCAAATGCGACACGTGAAAACGTCGCGTTAATTTTTGGACGGGCTTTATCGGAGTATGTTGCCGTGAATCAGCAGGCGTCGCTTTCTTTTAACGATGCAGCTTCTGTTTCTTCTGCGGCGGTTCCCTATGTTGCGTTATTGGTTCAGACCGGTATTATTTCAGGAGATAGCGCCGGAAACTTTAATCCGAAGAATACGATTAATCGTTCGGAGATGGCGGTTATTGTTTCGAAAACCAAGGATTATTTAGACGCCCGGAAAGGAACTTCCTCATCGATGGGGGTTATTTCAGGAACCATTGAATCCATTACGACTTCCGGAACACAAAAACAGTTAACTATCCGTTCAGGTTCGACAAGCCGAACCTTAACCGGCGGTGATTCAACGCCATGTCTGCAGAATGGCTCGTCTATCAGTTTTTCTTCTTTGCAAACGGGAGACCAGGTGACGGTGAGCTATGAAGGCTCCAACATTACCAGCGTGATGCGTTTATCCAGCGCATCCGATACGACTACTTCCGACAATACGGTTTCGGGGACCTATGTTGGGATGAATAATTCGGTGATTAATATAGACGTCAATGGCCGTACATACACCTACAATATGGCAAGCGAGGTGTCTTTTGTACTGGGAGGATATGCGGTCAACCTCAATAACATGATTGCTTCGGCGGAATACGGGGATCGAATCACGCTAACCCTCAATAACCGTAATGAAATTGTTAAAGCGGTTGTGTCTTTAAGAAGCGATCGATATGATGTGAGCGGATATTTTAAGGACCTCACAGATTCTTATATTAGCTTGAAGAAAACCAAGTCGTCTTCCTCTTCAACGAAGTATTATTTTGCTGATGAGGATTCCGACAATGTTGATTTTTATATTGACGACAGTTTGAGTACGTATAGTAAATTTGAGGACCGAGTTTCTTCAAATGATGAAATTGAACTGGTGTACAACGATGACGACGAAGTCATTGAAGTTCGTCTGATCGAAGATGACGAGGACTATGACGAAGAAGGGTATTTCGCATCCATGACGGATTCCTCGATATCGATTAAGAGTTCGCGGTCCTCGTCTTCGACGGACAGATATTATTTTGAAGACGACGACTATGACAACGTGGATTTCTACGTGGACGGGAGTTCCAGGAGCTATTCGCGGTTTGAAGACGCGGTATCGAAAAACGATAAAATTGGTCTGGTTTTAAACAGCGACGACGAAGTCGTTGAAGTATACCTGATCGAAGATGATGATTCCGAATCCAATTTAGAGGGGTATTTTGAGAGCGTTGACAGCGATGGGAAATATCTCGACTTTAAAGAATCAAAATCTTCCTCGTCGGACAGATATTATTTTGAAGACGAAGATCATAGCAATGTTGATTTCTATATTGACGGCGATTCCGTATCGTTTAGTAAATTTGAATATACGGCGCAGGAAAATGATGAGTTGGAATTGGTGTTAAATGGCGATGATGAAATTATCGAAGCGTATTTGACCATTGTGTCAGAAGAAGAGGAGGAAGGAACGTTGTCTTCGTTGTCTTCCAGTCGTTTGAAGCTTTCGGGTTCAAGCTCGTCATACGATTTGGCGGACGAGGATGATCTGACGATTGAGATTGACGACGGGGACGATTATACGATCACGTCCTTTGATGAGCTGGACGAAGCGTTTAACGAAGACGATAAGACGATTGAAGTGGAACTGGTGATTAATACCGATGATGAAGTCACGAAAATTACCGGATACGTAAGCGAGGTTACCGGAGAGCTTCGCGATATTGACGTTCGGGATGAGGTTTTGGAAGTTCGCTTTCATAGTGGAACATCGGTGACGTATACCTGCGCGTCTTCCTATTCCGTAAATATTTCTTCTTCCCGGTATGACGATGACTTGGATGGCCTGGAGGAAGCGTTTGACGATGAAGATGTGGAGGTAACGTTGAGTTTGAACAGCAGTGGAAAAATTACTTCAATTGACGCAGATTGGTAAGGAAATCTTCATGTTTTTTTCAGTTTCTTTTTCGATTTCTTTTGTACACTGTACAAAAGAAAGAGAGGGAAGCGGATATGAAGAGGAGACTTAAAAGTCATCTGGAGTCAGCGTTGGGCGTTGGATTAGGGATTACTTTAGGCGGAGTGATTATCCCCCGGATCTTTTTTACGCCTCCGGCGTTTACAACGTATCCACCGCTGCTCTATCATATGGTACTTTATTTTGTGACAACCTATATGGGAAGTTTATTGTTCTTTTGCCTGCTGGATTGGTTAAATGCACAGCAGCAAAAGCGCAGGCAATCTTCCTTCCCTGAAAAATAAAAAGATTTTTTGTTCAAGAGGTCAAACGATCAATCCATCGTTTGACCTCTTGGTTGTTTCGCGATATAATAAACCCAGGAGCTAGATTTTATCATTTTTAGGAGGTGCGTTTATGGATAAGATTAAAGTTGTTCAATATGGCTGTGGAAAAATGAGCAAGTACATCCTTCGGTATCTTTATGAAAATGGGGCTCAAATTGTAGGAGCAATTGACGTCAATCCCAAAATTGTAGGGATGGACATTGGCGATTATGTTGGGTTGGGTTTTAAGACCGGCGTTTTAATCAGCGACCAAGCGGATGAGGTCTTGGATAGTTGTGCGCCGGATATCGCGGTTGTGACGTTATTTAGTCTAGTTAGTGATTGTTACGAGCATTTTGCGAAATGTCTAAGTCGGGGAATTAATGTGATAACGACTTGTGAAGAAGCCACGGACTGTCGAACCACCAATCCGGTTCTGGCGAATAAATTGGACGTTCTTGCCAAAGAAAATGGATGTACCTTTGTTGGCAGCGGAATGGAAGACGTTTTTTGGGTGAATATGGTCGGACTGGTTGCAGGCGGCTGTCATACGATCCAAAAAATCGAAGGGGCCGTTAGCTATAATGTAGAAGATTACGGTTTAGCATTGGCCAAAGCGCATGGCGTAGGGTTGACGCCGGAAGAATTTGAACAGCAGGTGGCGCATCCAGAAGTGATCGAACCGTCTTATGTATGGAATTCAAACGAGGCGTTAGCGTCTAAAATGGGATGGTCGATTAAATCGCAAACCCAAAAATGCGTTCCTTATTTCCATGATTCCGATCTATATTCTTCGACGCTGGATGCGATCATTCCCAAAGGAAATTGTATTGGAATGGCGGCTGTGGTAACCACGGAGACTTTCCAAGGGCCGATTATAGAAACAAAGTGCATCGGAAAAGTCTACGGACCGGACGATGGAGATATGTGCGACTGGAAAATTATTGGCGAACCCAATACGGAATTTCATGTGGTTAAGCCGGCAACCGTTGAACATACATGCGCGACAATCGTAAACCGCATTCCCAGCGTCCTGCGTGCGCCGGCGGGACTCGTGACCTTGGATCAGTTGGAAGAATTACAATATTTGACTTATCCGATAGAAAATTATTGCTATTAAAGCTCGATTGGAAGATTTATAAAATTCATTTCAAAGAAACAAAAAAGCGTGTTGACGTTTTCTGTCAACACGCTTTTTACATGAAATTTAATAATATTGATACTGTTTCCGCTTTTTAACAAAGAATAGCGTAGTCATGACCAATGCACATAATTCCGCCACCAGTACGGACATCCAAATTCCGTCTACATCTAAGAAAATAGGCAGGATCAATACAGTTAGAAGCTCGAATACGAGGGTTCTGACAAAAGAGATCACAGCGGAGATTAAACCGTTGCTTAAAGCTGTAAAGAGGGCGGAGCCCCAGACATTAATTCCCATAAAGATAAAAGCCAAACAGAATATCCGAAAACCATGGAGCGTTAAGTTAAAAAATTCGACGTCATAGCTGGCAAAAAGATTTACCAAGGGAACGGCAAAAAGCTCCGCTAGGCTCGTTAGAATAATGCCTGTAGTGCCCAAAAGCTTTAAACTCTTTTTAAAAAGATTCTTTAGTTCATCAATATTATTGGCGCCGTAATGGTAGCCGATCAAGGGGGCGCTGCCGATGGAATAACCGAAGAATATCGCCGTAAAAATGAAATTCACATACATAATCACGCCATACGCTGCGACCCCGTTTTCACCAGCGAATTTCATGAGCTGAAAATTATAAAGCATACTAACAATGGAAGCGGAGAGGTTCGCGACCATTTCGGAAGAACCGTTCGTACAGGTTTTCAGGAGAATTTTTTTATAAAAATGCGTTTGCGTCAATTGCAACAGGCTGTTGTTCTTGCGTGAAAAATAGAGGATAGGAACGAGTCCGCCAATCAATTGCCCGCACGCGGTTGCAATCGCTGCGCCAGCGATCCCCCATTCAAAAACCATAATAAAAAGATAATCCAAGACAATATTGGTTAAACCTGCACTGAGCGAGATTTTCAGGCTAAGTTCGGGTTTTTCAGCCGTTACGAGCAAAGTTTGGAAGGCGTTTTGCAGAATGAAAACAACTTCAGCAGCAAATAAAATTCGCCCGTAAATTACGCAATTTTCTAATAGCTCGCCTTCTGCGCCCAAAAAGACCGCAATGGGCCGAATAAAAATGATTCCTAAAATGGATAAACAAAAGCCGACGGCGGCGGTGATATAAACCAGCATAGAAAAATATTGATTGGCCAGTTCCTGTTTCCCTTCGCCCAACGTTTTAGAAATAATGGCGCTACCTCCGCTGCCAACCATGTATCCTAAAGAACCTACGCCCATCATGACGGGCATAATGAGGTTTACGGCGGCAAAAGGGGTTTTCCCAACATAATTGGAGACGAAAAAGCCGTCTACAATACTATAAAAAGAAGCGCAAACCATCATGAGGATAGGGGATAAAACGAAACGGAACAGCCGTTTATACGTAAAGTGATCGGATAATTGAATTCTCATGGTAGATTCCTTTCAAACCAATATTGGACGTAATTGATGAGAGTGGGGACCAACTCCCGGATTTCTTGCCCACTGGTGTTTATGCATAAATGATAAGCGAGCTTATCTCCCCAAGCGTCTTGAGAGAGAAGTTCATAATATTTTTTTCGATTGAGATCGACTTGTTTGATTTTTTTCTTTAATTCTTGTTCAGTTAAGTGTTCATCTTGCGGCGCGCGTTCCTGACAACGTTTTATCTTCGAGGGCATATCGGCATAAACAAACAAATTCAAAGGACGTTGATCTTTTAAAATAACGTTCGCGCCTCTTCCGACGATCACGCAATCGGTACGCATTCCCAATTCTTTAATAATTTGTTGTTGTAGGATGAGAAGCTGCATGTTCGGATTCGGCGGGCTGACCAGACGACTGAAAGTACGACGAAAGACAATCGGGTAGGGAAAAGGATTGCCATTTTCTAGAACATTTTCAATATATTTTTCATCGAAATGGCTTTTTTGGGCCATGGCTGTAATGATTTCCCTGTCGTAATAAGGAAAATGAAGCTGTTCGGCCAATCTTTTTCCTAATTCTCTTCCGCCGCTGCCGAATTCGCGGCTAATCGTTACAATTTTCATCGTAGGATTCTTTCGCCTCCTGTTCTTCTTAAAGCCTTTCCAATCCATGAGAAGGAAAATGAAATAATATCGGGTCCAAAAACCGTGAGATGTCTTGGATAGACGCTAGGAAAATTTTTCTTTATACAGCGCAACCAATTTTCCCGTTAAACGTAAGAGTTCATGACATTCTTGCGAGGGCATTTCTTGGAAAACTTCCTTTTCCTTTTTTAAAATCGGCGTTAACCGATCTTCTATAAGTTTTTGGCCGGTCGGGGTTAGTTGCAGGTACTTATTCCGATTGGGACCCGGCGTTAAAAGAATATAGCCTTGCGTCTCCAATTTTTTGACAGCGGAATGGATGGTTTGCCGGCTGACCGAATAGTACTCGGCAATGTCTTTTTGAGAACACGCTCTGTTGTAGACCAAGGTGTATAAAATGTAAAAGACACTATCCGACAAGCCTGCTTTTAGGGCCATGGTGTGGAAAATGGAGTCCAGTTCCTTATACAAGTAATTGAACTTTTTCAGGGTTTCTTGGGGTTCTGTGCGCATTTTGTCACCTCTCAAAATTGGAAGTCGAAGTCCATTCTAATCCGATTTCGGATTAATGTCAAGCAAATTGTAGAAATCTTTTCGCATAAAAATAATAGGAGGAAAAAGGGTATGCAGAAAGCTTTTTTGAAAAAAGCGGTTTGAAAACTTCTCGAATGGAAAAAACTATGGTATACTATCCCTGTGTAGAAACAGCAAAGAAAAATTGTCCAGTTAAACAAAAGATTCCTTTTAGAATCCAATGTTTTAGAAACCGCCCATGCAAGAAAACAAAAAAACGAAGAGACGGTGTTTTATGGGAAAATACAATCGCATTGGAGATTTCTTCATGTGGAGAAGGAATAAGGAATCCGCTTAGATGGGAAGAGTACGCTTAAATGGTAGTTGCAGCGAGCTGCGGACGGTGGAAGCGCGGTACGGATTTTAGGCGGAAGAACCTCCCGGAGCCGCCAACCGAACGTAGGCTTATCAGTAGGCTTGGCCGTGTCGGCGCGTTATTGCCGGACAGTCTTCTTTTAGAGGACTGTATAAAGGTGAGCGTACACGCTTATTTGGGTGGTACCGCGTGAGGTCTTTATTTGCCTTTCGTCCCAAAATATTGGGAGGAGGGCTTTTATTTTTGTGGAAAGCAGGAGAGACAATATGAAACGAACAGACTATTGCGGCCTGTTGCGGGACAGCGATCGGGGA
>CALXSZ010000026.1 GCA_944391275.1 uncultured Syntrophomonadaceae bacterium | reverse complement strand
GGATAATCCGTTAAACAAGGAAGCCGTGTAAGGGATAAGGAAGATAAATATAATGATCGAGGCGCCAATTTTTAAGGATTTGCTTTGAAACCGCCGCTCAAAAAATTGGGGCATTGTTGCGGAATTTAAGTATTGCGTCATAATTCGGGTTCGCCTGCCTAAAACCGCCCAGGCCAACAGCGATCCAATGATTGCATTGCCAATTCCCGCCCAGGTAGAAGCAATTCCATATTTCCATCCGAACTGCCCTGCATATCCAATAAAGACAACCGCAGAGAAATAGGATGTCCCATAGGCAAATGCTGTTAACCAGGGTCCAACCGATCGTCCTCCCAATACGAATCCATTCACATCTGTTGCGTGTTTTCGGCAATATAGGCCAATATAGAGCATAATGCCAAAATAAATCACCAGAAGCGCAATTTTCATAAATTTTCTCCCCCACATGATAAAAATTTCAATATTTTCTAATTTAATACTTTGAAGTGGAAAAATCAAGAATAATATCTACTAAATATCTACTAAAATAGAAGATATTTTTCATAAAAATAAATCAAAAATTTTTTCTCAGTCGCAAAAATGGAGAGATAGATTATTTCTATAATAATGTTTGGCATGTTTTTTTCTATTTGAATTAGAAAAAATTCATCAAATAAAAAATGAAACGCAAACAGAGCCTATAGACGGTTCGCGCTTCATTCATTCTCAAAAAGGGGCTATTTTTTCGTCTTCCAAAAGTGCAAGTTAACCAATCAAGAAAACCGCCAGCGCAGTAAGTTATAAAACATCCATATAAATAGCGACAGGATCTTCCTTCCTCTCCATCTGATGCCCATCAAAACAATCTCAGCGTCGTCAAATAAAGTAAGGAACGTTTTATTTTTACATCCTAATCCTTCATCATTGGTTTATCAAAACCCCTGCAATAATTTCATCACCAGCGATTGGGTTATTTCATAAATCGACAGAAAAACATAGTTCGTATGAGACCGTTTTAACGCCTCTTTCTGTTTCTCAGTCACAACGGTATAAGGATACACTCCAAACAAAAAAAGAAAAAACGCATAAATAAATTCCTGTATATCCTGTACCGTCATACGAGGAAAAAACTTTTCTAAGCAGCAGGAAACCGTCCGCACAGATTTTCCGTACGCAATCTTAAAAGCAACAAGATTGTCCATCCGGCTATTGCTTTCCATATCGTAATGGTTCATAGACATGAGCTTCAAAAGACGTTCCCGTCTTTCCAACGAATGCGCCAATTCTTTGGAAAATTCTTCAACTGACATTTTTGAGTGATTTTGAAGTAACGTCTCCAAATCCGCAATCCATAATTCATATTCTCTTTGAATCAAAGCGAGAAAAATTTCCTCTTTTGTTTGAAAATAATAATAAATTAACGTGCGGGTAAAAGAGGTCTTTTTCCCAATTTCTTTGAGGGTAATATCTTTAAAATTCATGGCGTCATAAAGTTCCGCACAAGCATTGATAATCTCTTCTTTTCTGGCATTCGTTAATTCTTCCGATCCTTTCGGCATAACGATACTCCTTTTTTTGATTTTTCGGAATTTGCAGCGATTTCATTATGCAATCTGAAACCCAACAAAATTATTATACTCATTTTTTGGTACAAGTGTTAGACTAGAGCATTTTTTACATTTTTGAAATGAAAGTCTCTTTGCTCAACACGCAAAGACCGCTTCGGCCCCTCCGCATCGAATCATCCTGAATCTACCTTCATCCTCTTTTGGATTCGACCGTAAACGCCTCTACAATGCGTCTGGGTTAAATAGCTAAAAGTATCTATTTTTTCGAGTATAACCTACCCGTAGCATTATTTTTTAGGCCCAATAATAGGAATCGTTCTCTTTATTTCCATGTTGGCAGCGCAGTAATCTTCTCTGATTAAGAGTAACGGCTATAGTCTGTTTTTTCAATCCTTGATAAAACATTAGAGGATAGGGAAATTTTTTCAGAATATACGAACAGCCGTAGCAAATACTACGACTGTTCTTTATCCTCGTCTGCGGAGAAAAACGGTAATCATTTGTAATTATTCCTTCCTACGATGCTTTTCAAGTTATTGTATTACGGCTGCAATATAATGGCCTGCAAACACAAATAAGGCCATGATTGCTCAATAATCAGCACGTGCAAGAACCTCTGATTCCTCATAACGAAAAAGCAAACGTTATGAAAAATACAGACGGTCCCTGTAAGACCAACTGTCTACACCCTTTCGCGTAAAAGCAAACCGTGCGTATCAAACAAACAAAAACCAAAATTTACAACCATCAACTATAGATAGCCGATACTCTTTCAAAAAGCCGAGCCTATCTATTATAGTATTGTAATCCCAAATGTATTAATTAAACAAGTACCAAATTCTGATAAGTCCTAGACGAGACCAATAAAGTACTTTGCCCAAGAAAGGCCCTATATCCATAAAGGCCCATATGGCGTAAAAGAAGATACTGCTGACTAAAAATATACTATAAAAAATTCACTATGATAAGCAAATAAAATGAGAATAATCAATAAGGTCTACAAAATTCGGTAAGTTGTATACTTTCGATGAAAAGGGATGCAACACTATTTGAAGTTCACAACAGGATGAAGAATGAACCGACCCAAACGTTGTACATATTGTTCTTCTCAAGAAAAATAGTTCATCAGTCATCAACACATCATTTTTAATTATAAAAATTTTTTTCCGTGTATAAAATCCTTATTTTGGTAAAAGAACTATAGTAATATATTGACAACCAAACCTGTAATCATGGAAAATACCATGACAAACGCTAAGTAAAGCAAAAATCGCTTGAACCCCAATACAATTTTGACGGCTCCTAAATTCGTGATCTTTGTAGAAGGACCGGTAAGCATAAAAGCCGCCGCACTGCCCATGCTCATTCCATCCCAAAGCCACTGTTGCAATAGGGGAATTGTCCCGCCGCCACAAGCATAAAGAGGTACGCCAATCGTCGCCGCCATCAATACGCCAAACGCTTCATTGCCTCCAAATATCGTCGTCACCACACTGGAGGGTACATACCTCTGGAAAAGGGCGGATAGCACAATACCTATTAAAAAATACCACCCAGTTGCTTTTATATTTCGACCGAGGTTCTTCAGAAAACGCAGGAGGATGTTTGGATCTGTATCACGATTCTTCGGTTCCTCAAATCCACTGAAATTGAAGAACGACCTGTCTCGGTAAAGAAATCGCACCAGCAGTCCGGCTGCCATTCCGCACAGAAAACAGGAAATAATGCGGACAGCAAGAGCCACATTCCCCAGTGCCGCGCTATAAACAATAAGCTGTGGGTTGAGTAAAATCGAACTCATCATAAAAGCTGCCAGCCAATCATCAAAGGATATCGCAAGTTGAAGAAACTGTGTTCGACCTGCACTTTAGAACACTCCTTCAAGGCGCTCTCCCCATCGGCTGGGCCATCAAAGGAACAATCCTGTACAAAAATATTTTCACGGCCGTAAAGGGCGCGTTCTTTATCAAACGTTTGATTTTGAATGATTTCCATGAAACAACCTCCTATCGAATCAAACCTATGATGTGTTTTTTTATGGATTATGTTGAATTTGATAAATTAGATAATCCAGACAATCGATCTGCTTCTCTCCCCTATGGATCTGTTCCAAAAGTCCTTTACGATGGCGGAAAAGAAGTTCTAATTGTTCATCTTTTTTCCCCTTATCCTGAAGAAAGAAAAATTGTTTGACCATTTCAACCGTACACCCTGCATCCCTTAAATTTTGATCCACCGTATATAAAAAAGCATCCGGAAATAGGTTTGGGGTTAATTGTTTTTCTTTACGCATTTTTCTTCACCATCTCTAATAAAAACATTCGCTGATCTCCCTTGCCTTTTAAAACCGAATCGTTGTGTTTTCACCCACCTCCACACTTTCAAAGGAAAACGGCGAAACAGTTTATAAGAACGCCCCATTGCAAACCTGAAGTACCTGTCCTTTGACATGACGTCCCATTTTGCTGGCCAAGTACAGGCAGGCATACGCCTGATCCAGCGGGTCGCATTCCGGGCCAGGGAAATAAACAAAATGGCTGCTGTACCGAAGCATCTCAGCTCCGCCCGGTTGTTCGCCCGCTTTATTGGCAAGATGCGCCGGAGTCACCGTAGCGCCGGGAGCAACTGCATTGCACCGGATATTCGTATCAATCAACCGCATTGCCACATTTTTAGTCAACGTATTTAGCGCGCCTTTGGTAGAAGTATAAGTCGCTCCACAGAAAGGACGAGAGCCATTAACGGAGGATACGTTGATGATAACGCCCTCATTCTTTGGCAGAAAAACCTTCAGCGCTTCTCGAATATAGCGCATAGGTCCGCCGAGGTTGGTATTCATCACATAGAGCATCCAATCGTCGTCCGTCTCATCAATGATTTTCTGTTCCCCAATCCCAGCATTATTGATCAGGATGTCCACATCCCCAAATTCTTTTAAAGCTGTTTCAAATACGCGTTTGGTATCTTCCGTAGAACAAACATCAGCTACAACGCCAACAGCTTTTCCTCCTCTTTCACGAATTCCGTTTACTACAGCCTCCAATTTTTCTTTACCCCGCGCAGTGACAACCACAGATGCGCCCTCTTCGGCGAATAATTCCGCCATCGTCTGGCCCATACCATAACTCGCTCCCGTAATAATAGCCACTTTATTTTTTAACATCTGTTGTTCCACGAGAATAACCCCTTCCCTTTTTGTGATAGGACTTTCCTTTGTTTTCTAGTGTAACGATCTCGTTGAAAAATAGCAAATATTTATATTT
>CALXSZ010000025.1 GCA_944391275.1 uncultured Syntrophomonadaceae bacterium | reverse complement strand
ATCGCCGAAAAGGGCGTTACCCAAAAAGAGGACTTAACGCCCATACAGCCGGGAATGTATCTTTGGCAAGGAGATATTACTACGCTGGCCGTGGACGCAATTGTTAAACGTTGCGAACAGCCGGATGTTAGGTTGTTTTGCGCCGTGTCACAGCTGTATCGATCATGCGATTCACACTTTTCCGGCGTGCAACTCTGGTTGGAATGCGTCCAGATCTTGTCCGGACAGCAATCGGATGAACCGACTGGCAGAGCAAAATGGATAGAGGTATAAGAGAAGTCTTCAAAGAGATTTCTGTATCCTTTTTACAGTATCCTTTTAACAGGAGAGAAGCTGATAGGCAAAAAATTTTCATGGTTGTACAGATCGGTTTTCTTTTTCTCGTCTTGACAGAAAGAAAATCTTTTATTAATATAATATAACAGCAATATATAACACTGTTATAAAGAGGGGCGACGATGGTAACAGCAAATTCGACGACTTTGGAAAGTATCCATCAAGCCGCCAAAAAAGAATTTTTGGAGAAAGGTTATCAGTCGGCTTCGTTGCGGAATATTGTAAAATCGGTTGGCATGACCACGGGCGCCTTTTATGGTTACTATAATAGTAAGGAGGAATTGTTTGAAGCGCTGGTTGGAAAGCACTATGATTTTATGATGAATTGTTTCCAGGAAGCGCAAAGGGCGTTTACGGAACTCCCTCCTGAACAGCAGCCGGAAAATTTAAGCCAAATTTCAGGGCTTTGTATGTTTGATATGCTGCATTATGCGTATGAACACCTGGAAGAATTCAAATTGATCTTATGCTGTTCACAAGGGACGCGCTTTGCGGGATTCATTGATGAAATGGTGGAAATTGAGCTAAAAGGCACGCACGATTATCAAGATGTTTTGAGAAAGTTGGGACGGCCTTCGCCACACATTGATCCAAGGTTGGAACATATTCTTATTACAGGAATGTTCAATGCATTTTTTGAATTAATTATTCATGAAATGCCCATGGAGGAAGCCGAAAATTATTTGAGGGAAATGCGAACGTTTTATACGGCGGGATGGATGAAAATTATGGGGCAGTGATGCTCTATAATTTTTATCCATTAGTTAGAGATAATTAACTATCGACGATGAAGCATTTATTGTACGCTATCCTAATACTGGGAAATATCATTCAAGGAGGAATTTTAATGAAAAAGACGTCGAATCTGTCTCGATTGCTTGAATTTGCCGATAAACACAAGTATCTTATTTACGCTTCTTGGGTTTTATCCGCCGTGAGCGCGCTCATGGCGCTGGCGCCCTATTATTATATCTGGAAGGTGATGCAGGAGGTATTGCAGGTGGCGCCCAATTTCAGCGATGCGAAAAATTTGGCGCATAATGGCTGGATGGCGGTATTATTCGCCATATTGGCTGTCCTTGTCTATATTGCGGGACTGATGTGTTCCCATTTGGGGGCGTTCCGGGTTGCTACGAATATTCGTTTAGCGCTTGTACGGCATATCGTAAAATTGCCGCTGGGCTTGGCAGAGAGCTTTGGCAGCGGGCGACTGCGGAAAATAATCAATGAATCCAGCGCAGCTACAGAAACATATTTAGCGCATCAACTGCCGGATAAAGCAGGGGCGATTGCAACGCCTTGCGGGCTGCTCATTTTGCTGTTGACGTTTGATTGGCGGTTGGGGTTGTTGAGCTTGGTTCCGGTGGTTTTAGGTTTTGCAATCATGGTGCGTATGACGGGATCTCGTATGCAGGAACGCATGAAACAATATCAGGACGCCTTAGATGATATGTCGAACGAGGCGGTGGAATATATCCGGGGGATTCCAGTGGTAAAAACTTTTGGTCAGACGATTTTTTCTTTTAAAAAATTCAAAGAGTCCATTGACCGTAATCAGGAGTGGGTGATTGCGTATACCAAAGAACTCCGGATGCCGATGATGGTTTATACGGCGGCGATCAACGGGGTGTTTGCCTTTTTGATTGCAGGTGGTTTATGGTTTAGCCGGGACGGTGTAACCGACACGTTTTTGCTAAATATCATTTTCTATATCATTATCACGCCGATTATTTCCCTCACCCTAACAAAAATCATGTTTCAAAGCGAAAACGCCATGATTGTAAACGACGCCCTTCAACGGATCGACAGCGTGTTTGATTTAAAGCCGCTTCCGGAAACGGAACGCCCGCAGCGGCCCCAAAATTGTTCGGTGATGCTGGATCAAGTTTACTTCAGCTATGACGGAAAAAGAGATGTTTTAAAAAATATTTCCCTTTCGATTCCGTCGGGGAAAACCGTTGCTTTCGTTGGTCCATCAGGGGGCGGGAAGAGTACGCTGGCCAACGTGATCGCTCGTTTCTTTGATCCGCGCAAAGGGACGGTGGCAGTTGGTGGAGTAGACGTCCGGGATATTCCGAAAAAAGAATTCATACAAAGGGTTTCCTTTGTTTTTCAGAATAGCCGGCTGCTTAAGACCTCAATTTTAGAAAATGTTCGGCTAGGCAGACCCGAAGCCACACGGGAAGAAGTTCTGCAAGCGCTTGAAAAAGCCCAATGTTCAGACATCATCGCCAAAATGCCGAACGGTATCGACACAGTGATTGGCGCGAAAGGGGTTTATTTGTCTGGGGGAGAACAACAGCGGATTGCAATTGCTCGGGTTATACTGAAGAATACGCCGATTATTATTCTGGATGAAGCGACCGCTTTTGCGGATCCCGATAATGAAAGTCGAGTACAGGCGGCTTTTTCCAATCTTTCCAAGGAAAAAACGGTTATTATGATTGCGCACAGACTTTCCACAGTTGTGAACGTGGATCGAATTTATGTCCTGCAAGATGGAGAGATCGTAGAGAGTGGAACAAGTCGCGATCTGATCGAACAAAACGGAATTTTTCATAAAATGTGGCAGAATTATCAAACTTCTGTCCAGTGGAAACTGGTTGGGGAGGAATAAAAGAATGATAAAAAGAAAGTTAAAAGGAATGATAAAAAGAATTCAAAAAAAATATGCTTTATCCGAACAAGGCGCAAAAGATTTGGTAAAGGGCTGTTTGGCTTGTGTATATCAAAATATCGCTTTTATGTTTCCGGTCGGATTGCTGTATTTCCTCGTAAGGGACCTCATGAACGGCGGAGTCAGCGAAAGAGGTAATCTCTTCTATTTGATGGGATGTTTACTGGGGATCGGACTGATTTTTCTGACCACTTGGTTTCAGTATAACGCGACCTATTTTGCAACGTATGTCGAAAGCGGTGTGCGGCGTATTACGCTTGCGGAAAAATTGCGGAAAATTCCGTTATCCTTTTTCGGAAAAAAGGATTTGGCGGATCTGACCAGTACGATTATGGCCGACTGCACTTTTTTAGAGCAAAGTTTCTCCCACTTTATTCCGGAATTATTTGGAGCCATGATTTCTACTACGCTTATTGCCATCAATCTGTTTTTCTTTGATTGGCGCATGGCGCTTGCCGCTTTATGGGTGATGCCGGTAGCATTTGCCATCGTGGGTTTTTCATCCAGAATCCAAGAATATTTTCATCAAAAGGCAATGAACGCCAAAATGGCTTGCGCGGATGGCATACAGGAATGCATTGAAACGCTCCGGGACCTGAAAGCCAATAATGCGGAATTACTTTATTTAAATGGTTTGGAGAAAAAAATTCGAGCGGTAGAAAAACGCGCCATTATAAGTGAATTTGGATTGGCCGCATTTGTGGTAACGGCGTCTCTTATTCTGAAACTGGGCATTGCGACGGTAGCTTTGGTCGGATCCGTTCTATTGCTACAGGGAACGTTGGATATTTTGACTTTCTTTTTGTTTTTACTAGTGGTATCGCGTCTGTATGATCCCTTGCAGGGAGCCTTACAGAATCTGGCGGCGGTGATTAGTACGCGAACCAATATTGCCCGGATGAATGAAATTTTAGATCACCCCGTACAGCAAGGAACGAGCGAGCGGAGCAACAAAGGCTATGATATCGTGTTCGACCACGTTCACTTTGCTTATCGTGGGGGAGAGAACGTCTTAAAAGACGTTTCTTTTACCGCAAAGCAAGGGGAAGTAACGGCGCTGGTTGGACCTTCCGGAAGCGGAAAAACGACCGTTTCGCGTTTGGCTTCCCGTTTTTGGGAAGTGGATCAAGGAAAGATTACCGTCGGAGGAATGGATATTTCTAAAATCGATCCAGAAGTGTTACTATCGCTTTATTCGATTGTTTTTCAGGATGTTATCTTGTTTGACAACAGTATTTTGGAGAATATCCGTATTGGGAAAAAGGACGCTACGGATGAGGAAGTGATTGCAGCTGCCAAATTGGCCAACTGCGATGAATTTGCAGAGCGTTTGCCGGAAAAATGGAACAGTCGGATTGGAGAGAATGGGTGTGCGCTTTCAGGCGGCGAACGTCAGCGCATTTCTATTGCTCGGGCTTTCCTGAAAAATGCGCCGATTATTTTACTGGACGAAGCCACCGCCTCACTGGATGTGGAGAATGAAACGTTGATTCAGACGGCTCTTTCCCGCTTGATTAAAGATAAAACGGTTTTGGTTATTGCCCATCGTATGCGTACCGTGGCTGGAGCGGATAAAATTGTGGCGCTGGATAATGGAAAAGTTGTCGAAGAGGGAAAACCGGAGCAATTGCTCAAAATGAATGGCGTATATGCGCGAATGGTAAATTTACAAACCGAAAGTCAAAAATGGACGTTGGCGTAAAAAATAGAGAAAATGTTTGAAAATAGTCATAATAGGGCGTCTCATATGGTTACGGGAGCGGTCAATGGTTCTATTCCCTATTATATAAATAGTGGAACCATTTTAAGACAAAAATGTTAATATTTAAAGCGTTTGTTAATCGTTATGCATTTATTGTTTTTTGTTTAAGTAAATGAATCGTTATAGAAAATAATGGGAACTGCTTGATATCAATGGATAACCGAAATGAATGAATACGGACTTGGTTTCTCATGGGAATCGTTACGTGATTGTGTCGCCATCGGATTTCCGGAATCGATTGAATGAAGTTTTTGAAGAAAAATTTTGGGGAAAAATGGCGACATTTTTGCGGTTTGATTCCAAAAGAAGAGCTTTTTAGAAAAATTTTTAAAAAAGAATTCAAATTGAAAATGATTAAGTAAGATAGAAAAAATCAGAAAAATTGAATAAGTTGAGGGAGCAAAGATAAAAATTTTTGAGTAAGAAAAATCCCTCCATCTAGCCCTGATAAGGCAATATTCGGTAGCAATATTCGGTATCGGTAAGCATTTTATTTTTTGACGTTTGGCTGCAATATGCGCAACGATGAACCGTTCTATCAAGCGGTCTTGTTGGATGCGGTGCGGTAATGGTAGAAGATGAAGGAATTCTTGCATTGGGTAACCTCACATCGGGCAACAACATGGCCGCGTCCTTTTTAAACAGTATGATACGATTTCTTTTCCTCCTGTTCCAAATCTCTGCGAAACTGCTCCAGAAAAACATACACCTCATCCTCGGACAAAACCAGCAGATAGAAAATTACCGATAATGCTGAGAATCCATATTTCCCATGTTCCTGATCGATGTACGATCGTGGAGAAATCCCAAGCAATTCCGCCATTTTTTCCTGTGTATACCGATTCTGGATACGAAAATTGTAGATTGAATTTCTTAGAAATTTCTGTAGCAATATCTTATATTGACGCATAGAAAAAACCTCTCTATTCTATCCTTATTCGACAGAATGCCTAAAAATTTATTGGTTTTATCTGCGCGCCAACTTGGCGTATGCTTCTCATATTAGATTACTCTTTTGATCATTTTCAATTCCTTTTCTTCTATTATCGTACACACATATTCTCTCTGCAATGAAATTTTCTCTTTTTTTCGGATCCGATCCAGCGAACATAAAAAAGCAAATGAGTGGCTTTCATACAAAGGATTAGAAAAATAAAAGAAGTGATTTAGAAAACTTAAAAAAAAGAAAATAGAAGTTAGATTCGTTCGTTTCTTGATTTTTCTGAAGAACGAAGAAAAAAATGAGATATTTGCCATTTAAAAAACACAAAACACGTACTTTTTTTCTATGAAAAAGAAATACTATGCAGTATATAGATAGGAAACCGGATGGAAATTTTCTTTATCTTGATAGGTTCAGGCAACCGGAGCGGCGTTTGGGATCGCTTTGAGAAAAATTTATGAATTGACTCTGTTTGAGAGATTAAAAATAAAAATATCCGCATGATTTCCGTTCTGGGCCGTTCCTATGGTATAATCCTACCGTAGTAAAAATCATTGAACAAAACCAGAAAGGAAAAGTCTATGAAAACAGTCTTGCTTGTGTTTGGGACGCGTCCGGAAGCCATTAAAATGTGTCCGTTGGTTAATGAATTAAAAAAACGAGAAAATCTAAGAACGGTTGTATGCGTCAGCGGGCAGCATCGTCAAATGTTGGATCAAGTACTGAAAGTGTTTGGGGTTGAACCGGATTATGACTTATCGATCATGAAGGAACAACAAACCTTGTTTGATATTACGGTCAATATATTGGAGCGCATAAAAGCGGTTTTGGAAAAAGTCCAGCCGGACGTCATACTCGTTCATGGGGATACTTCCACAACCTTTGTGACGGCTTTAGCCGGTTATTATTTACAAATCCCGGTTGGACATGTTGAAGCGGGCCTGAGGACCTATAATGTTTATTCGCCTTATCCGGAGGAATTTAACCGACAGGCCGTAGGGTCGATTGCACAATATCACTTTGCACCTACCCAAACGGCGAAAGATAACTTAATTCGCGAGGGGAAAAATCCCCATTACATCTATGTTACAGGAAATACCGCGATTGACGCTTTGAAAACCACCGTACGATCCGAATATACCCATCCCGAGCTGAATTGGGCCAAAGGAAGCCGTTTGATCATGCTTACCGCACATAGAAGAGAAAATTTAGGAGAACCCATGCATCAGATGTTTCGGGCGGTGCGTCGTATTATGCATGAACACCCGGATGTAAAAGCGATTTATCCGATCCATATGAACCCGGCGGTGCGAAAAACCGCGCAGGAGGAATTAGGGAACTGTGAAAGGATTCATTTAATTGATCCCTTAGACGTATTGGATTTTCATAATTTTCTAAACCGCAGCTATCTCCTTCTGACAGATTCCGGCGGCATTCAGGAAGAAGCACCTTCTTTAGGAAAACCCGTACTGGTCATGCGTGATACCACCGAAAGACCGGAGGGGATTCAGGCGGGCACTTTGAAATTGGTCGGAACAAATGAAGAGGTTATTTATCAGAACTTTAAAACGCTTTTAGAGAATCCGACGGTCTACAGCCAGATGGCGCATGCCAGTAATCCTTATGGAGATGGTTTTGCCTGTAGACGCATTGCGGATATTTTAGAGCGGGAGCTTTTTGCTTAGAAAGAAAAATTGGCGAGAGAAATTAAGCGGATGCTGAATAACTCGTAGGGATGGTTCCGTGAAATGTAACTGAAAGACATTTTCCGCATTTTAAGGGGAATGGTACGGCAAATGGGTTGGACGATTCATCTGCAGGGGCTTTATGGAAAAACAGCAAATAAAAGGGCAAAAAGATGAAGAAGTGTAACTTTTCTGTTCGTATGTGGTATTATCTTATGAAAGATCCGAATCCCGGTCGGTGGAATCGGGAATAAGAAAATCAAGAAGAATTGGAGGAAAGAGATGAAACAATATTTAAAAATAACGGTTTTAGGAATGTTGCTGCTGGCTTGCGGGAGCCTGGTTGGATGCGGGAACACGGAAGATCAGACGACAACGGAGACGGATCCGGAACAAACGTCGGAGACGATAAATGTAACGGGATGGGAAGGAATCGAGTTAACGGAAGATACGTATGTATTGGATTTGTCCGAAAGAGATATTCAGGATCTGAGTCCTTTAGAAAATTGTCCGCAACTTGTGTCACTCGATTTGTCAGATAATCAAATTCAGGACATCGAAGTTTTAAGCACGTTAAAAAATTTAAAGAAATTAAATTTGTCTCATAATCAGATTAGCGATTTGTCGCCTTTGGCTGAATTAACCAATTTACAAGAGTTGGACTTATTGGATAATCAAGTGAGCGATATTACGCCGTTGGAAAATCTGACGCAATTACAGTTTCTAGGATTATGGTCCAATCAAATTGAAAACATCGAAACTTTATCGAATTTAACCGGATTAACCCGTCTATATTTAGGCAATAATGCCATTGCGGATTTTCAGCCGCTGGCCGGACTGACGCAGTTGACGGAATTGGATATCCGATCCAATAATATAGAAGATATAAGCTTTTTGAGTGGATTGACGAATCTGGAGACGCTGAATGTCCAACGCAACCAAATCAGCGATTTAACGCCGCTGGCCGGGCTAACGAATCTGAAAGAATTAACCTTATTGGAAAATAATATTCAGGATGTAACGCCTTTGGCGGGTTTGACGAATTTAAAAGAATTATATTTAGATAGCAATCAAATCAGCGATACAAGCGCTTTGGGGTCCCTGGTCCAATTGGGAAAATTGGGGCTGTTTCAGAATGAATTGACGGGCCTTGAGGGGATCGGCAACTTGGAAGTGTTGAAAATGTTGGATGTAGAGGACAATCAGATCAGCGATCTTTCAGAATTGGCTGGAATGAAAAATATCGAGGAACTTTATTTGGAAAATAATCAAATTACCGACGTCAGCGCTTTAGAGCATATGACCAGCTTACAGAGGCTTTATTTAAACGGCAATCCATTGGCGGATGGTCAGTATGAAGCTTTGCAAGAAGCTTTATCAAATTGTAAGATCCTCTACACAGCGGAATAATATTTATCTCTCAAACAGCGTCAGGATTCTGGCGCTGTTTTTTTATGAAAACGCCTTTATTTTACACGGATTTAACAAAACGGGTGAGAAATTCGCGTTATACTGAATAATAAAAGGAGGCGAAGGAGAAATGATTTATTTATTGGAAGATGACGATAGTATTCGGAAATTGGTCATATATACATTAAATAGTCAGGGGATGGAAGCGAAAGGCTTTGAACGGCCGTCTCAATTTCAAAACGCGCTGGATGAAATGTTACCGGACTTGGTTTTAATGGATGTGATGTTGCCGGAAGAGAGCGGATTGAGTGTTTTAAAACGGTTGCGCGCCTCGGCTCGGACCAAAAATCTGCCGGTTATTATGCTAACGGCGCGTGGAAGTGAATATGATAAAGTGGTGGGACTCGACAGCGGCGCGGACGATTACATCCCGAAACCCTTTGGAATGATGGAGTTAATTGCCCGTATTCGGGCGGTACTGCGGCGTTTTAGCGTAGAAACGACGGAATTCCGATTGGGTGACTTATATGTCAGTCCGGAAAAACATCTGGTGCTGCTGGAGGGGCATGAAGTTTCTTTAACGTTAAAGGAATTTGAAATGTTGTGTTTATTGTTAAAAGTACGTGGAAAAGTTTTAACCCGAGATCAACTGCTGAACCAGATCTGGGGGTACGAGTTTGATGGAACCAGCCGTACGGTGGACGTCCATGTTCGGAGCTTAAGACAAAAATTAGGGAAAGCGGGGCACTGGATTGAAACCGTCCGAGGGGTAGGGTATCGGATAGGATTGGGGAATAATGGAGAGGAAAATATTTAGAAGCATTTCGTTGGCTTGGATCGGCGTATTGTGTTTGGTGTTGATTTTTGTCACAGGAATTCTGTACAAAATGTTGAGCAATTGGGCTTTTTTGGAATTAAAAGAAAAGACTTCGCTGGCTGTTCAGGGAATCGAGTGGATGGGAAAAGAATATTTGGAAAAAATTCAGACAGAAGATCGCTTGACCTGGATAGCGCCGGATGGGGTCGTGCTTTATGATAACTTATTTGACGCCAGCGCCATGGAAAATCACGCCGATCGACCGGAAGTACAAGAAGCTTTTCAGTATGGGAGCGGAATGGATACCCATTATTCGGAATTTTTGATGAAAAGTACGCTGTATTATGCTCAGCGCTTAGAAGACGGCAGCGTTTTGCGTGTTTCCTGTACGCAAGGAATTGGGGAAGTCCTTTTATACCCTTTGGTCTATCCCGTTTTAGCCGCTTTATTAGGCGTATTGGTGTTATCCGCTTTATTAGCGTCCAGACTCTCCAAACAAATTATTCGCCCCATTAATGAGATTGATTTTGATCATTTGGAAAAAAATCGTGAGAATGTTTATCCAGAGCTGGTTCCTTTTTTACAACGTATTCAACAACAGAATCAAACCATCCAGCAGCAAATTCAACAGATGAAACAGAAACAGCAGGAATTTTCCGCCATTACGGGAAATATGAGCGAGGGCTTTATTTTAACGGATAATCAGGCCAATGTCATTTTATACAATGCCAGCGCTTTAAAGCTCTTAGACGCGGTACCGGATGCGGATGGACGCTGCGCCCTAAACGAAAGCAAGTGTTTTCGCGAAGTAACCGGAGAAGCGCTCTGTGGGAGACGGATGGAGCAAGTTATTGAAATTCAGGGGCGTTGCTGCCAATTTATCGCAACGCCGGTCATTCGAAACGGGCAGGTAAACGGGGCGGTCGTTGTCATTTTGGATGTAACGGAAAAAGAACAGCGTGAACGTTTACGCCGCGATTTTACGGCGAACGTATCGCACGAACTGAAAACGCCTTTGACGGCGATATCCGGTTTTGCGGAAATTATTCGGGAGGGTTTTACCGAACCCGAAAAAACACGGGAATTTGCCGGCGATATTTACAATGAATCGCAACGGCTAATTGTTTTAGTAAATGACATTATTCGCCTGTCCGAGTTGGATGAAGGCGGCTTGGAACAGGAAAAGGAAAAAGTTGATCTTTATCAAATTGCTTCGGATGTGGTTGACCAATTGCGTCCCACAGCAGAAAAATCTTCCGTACATTTTGTTTTGGAAGGGCAGAAACCAACGATGATTGAAGGAGTCAGTCAAATTCTAGAAGAGATCATTTTTAACCTCTGCGATAACGCGGTGAAATACAATCGGCCCAATGGGCAGGTAATGATCCGGCTCGTAAAAGAGAAAGGAACCGTTAAACTCTCCGTGGAGGATCATGGGATTGGTATCCCAAAAGCAGCGCAGAGCCGGGTTTTTGAACGCTTTTACCGTGTGGATAAGAGCCATAGCCGTGAAATTGGCGGGACCGGGTTAGGTTTATCTATTGTGAAACACGGGGCGGCTTGTCACCATGCCGAGATCCAGTTGGAAAGCGAAGAAGGGAAAGGAACTAAAATAACCGTCATTTTTCCTTTAACATGAATTTAACATTCCTCTGTCCGGAATTTAACATTCTTTTATTAAAATAAGAAAAAAGTAACGAAAAAGTAAAAGAATGTTGTGGAAAAGAGGGGCTAAAGTTGGATTTATTTGACGTCCTTAAAATGCTGGGCGGTCTTGCGCTTTTCCTTTTTGGAATGAATTTGATGGGGGAAGCGTTGGAAAAGAAGGCTGGCACAAGGCTGCGTGTTATTCTAGGGAAAATGACGTCCAGTACGTTTAAAGGGTTGCTCTTAGGACTTGGCGTAACGGCCGTTATCCAAAGTTCGTCGGCTACAACGGTCATGGTTGTAGGATTTGTTAATTCAGGCTTGATGACTTTACGTCAGGCGATCGGCGTTATTATTGGGGCGAACATTGGGACGACCGTTACCGGATGGATTATTAGTCTGACAGGAATTCGGGGGGAAAATGTTTTTATCCAGCTCTTGAATCCTAATTCTTTTACACCAATTTTAGCCGCCATTGGGGTTTTTCTTTATGTTTTTCGAAAAAGTCCCCGACAAAAAGATACCGGTTTGATCCTATTAGGATTTTCGGTTTTGATGGTCGGGATGGATAATATGGCGAATTCTGTCTATGGATTGAGAGAAGTTCCGGCTTTCCAAAACCTGCTTTTAATGTTTGAGAATCCTTTCCTAGGGATGATAGCCGGCTCTATTTTAACGGCTATTATCCAAAGTTCTTCGGCTTCGGTCGGAATTCTTCAGGCGTTGTCGGTTACGGGACAGGTTACGTTCGGCAGCGCGGTCCCGTTGGTGATGGGAATGAATATTGGCACATGCGTCACGGCGCTGATTTCCTCCGTGGGAGCGAATCGGGACGCCAAACGGGCGGCTGTGGTTCATTTTTATTATAATCTGATCGGAACAATTGTTTGTTTGGCCGCTTTTTCCTTAGCCAACGCGATTGTCCATTTCCCGTTTTTCAGTGAAGCAGTCAACCAAGCGGGTATTGCTATGATCAATACTGTATTTAATGTTGTAACCACCGTATTGTTTTTACCGTTCTGTGGATGGCTGGAACGCTTGGCTTGTTGGACAGTGAAAGATGAAAAAACGGATGACGCGCTGCATTTACTGGACGAGCACTTGCTAAGCAGCCCCTCGATTGCGATAATGCAATGCCAACAGGCGACGGCTCTGATGGCTAAAATTTCTGTTGCTTCTTTGCACCGATCTATGGATATGCTGAAAAAGTATGACGCCAAAACAGCGGTCAAGATTCGAGAAGATGAAAGTTTGGTTGACCAATACGAGGATAAGATTGGTTCCTATTTAGTGAAGTTAAGCGGACATAATCCAGGGGAAGAAGAAAGTATTCATGTGGCTAAACTGCTGCATACGATTGGGGATTTTGAACGTATTTCGGATCATGCGACCAGCATCTTGCTTTCGGCGGAGGAGATGCATGATAAACGGGCGTCTTTTTCCCAAGAGGCGCAAAAAGAATTATCCGTTTTGATGAGAGCCGTCAAAGAAGTATCCGAATTGGCCTTAAAAGCTTTCTGCGAAGATGATTTAAAAACGGCCATGCTCGTTGAACCGTTGGAAGAAGTGGTTGATTCATTGCGTTGGCAGCTGCGAACGCGCCATATTATTCGCTTGCAGCGCAACGAATGCACGATTGAACACGGTTTTATTTTAAACGATTTATTGACAAATTTGGAACGGGTATCGGATCATTGTTCCAACATTGCCGGGTGTATTTTGGAAATGGCGCATTCTAAAATGGAAGTGCATGAATATTTAAACCGTGTAAAAACCGGCGGAGGAGAATTCAACGATAAATATGAAGAATACGCGAAAAAATACGCGTTGGTAGAATAAGAGACGTTCAAGAAAAAACCAAAAACCTAAAAATAAATTGTTTTTCTTTATGTCTGAAAAGAATGTTTTCAGACATATTTTTTTCGAAATAATTAAGTAAACGTTTTTTGGGGCATAATAAGAAAAAATGAAGAAGAAGGTGCTTGTTTGAATCGGAAGAAAGCGGAAATCCTCTTGGTCGGCGTCACATTGGCGTGGGGAATGTCCTATCTTTTAATGAAAGATACTTTAGAAAATATTCCTCCTTTCAATTTAATTGCTCTGCGTTTTGGTCTGGCATTTCTTGTCGCTTTGATCGTTTTTTTCAAAAAAGTTTGCTCGGTAAATTTCCCGGTTTTTTTGTGGAGCGGATTATTAGGGCTTCTCTTGACGGCGGTCTTTTCAACGCTGCTCATTGGTATGCTTACGACAGGCGTTTCAGAGGCCGCTTTTTTAGGTGGAATTGCGGTGGTATTTGTTCCTTTATTACATATGTGCTGGAAACGTCAACTTCCTTCTGCAAGGAATAGTATAGGGATGATGATCACGGTCGTCGGAATTTGGTTTTTAAGTGGCGAAAAAAGCATTCATTTGGAAGTTGGTTCGTTTCTTTGCATTTTGTGTTCGTTCTTTTATGCTCTTCACATCTTGTTGACGCGTTGGTGTGTGGAAAGAATGCCGGCGCTTTCTTTGGGGGTTTATCAGTTGGGATGGACGGCCATATTCGCTCTGGCCTTATCCTGGGTTTACGAACAGCCGACGTGGCCTCAAGGGACCCGACAATGGATGATCATTATAGCTTTAGGGCTTCTATGCAGTGCATTTGGTTTTATCGGGCAGACCTGGGCTCAAGCATATACTTCGCCGGAAAGAGTGGGCTTTATTTTTACTTTAGAACCGGTTTTTACGGCAATTCTAGCGGCCATATTTTTAAATGAAACCTTAACTTTAACCGGATACGTAGGAGCAGCGTGTATTTTTGGCGGGATTTTACTTTCGGCGCGCGAATAAATTAGGAGAGGCGAGAGCAATAAAAATTAGAACAAGAAATCCTTGATTACTCGGTAGTGAGATATTGTCGGACGCGTTTACGCATAAATAAATCAAAGTATGGGTGAAAATTTTAACATAAGGCAATGTTTAAGCGACCAAACAGCGAAAAGAAGAACGGATAAAAGAAAACGAGTTTGGATAAACAAGTTTGGATGAATACGAAGAAAAGGCTGTGTAAAATTACACAGCCTTTTTTGTTATTTTGTTCCAAAAATGCGATCGCCCGCGTCGCCTAATCCGGGTAAAATGTAAGCGTTCTCATTTAATTTTTCATCCAAAGCGCAGGTATAAATGTCTACGTCGGGATGATCTTTTTGCAAGCGCTGTACCCCCTCGGGCGCTGCAACCAGACACATCAAACGGATATTGGAGCATCCATGTTCCTTTAACATGGCAATCGCAGCGGATGCGCTTCCGCCTGTCGCTAACATGGGATCGGTAATAATCACAAAACGTTGCTGAATATCCTGCGGCATCTTGAAATAATACGCGATCGGTTCATGGGTTTCCTCGTTGCGATATAAGCCGATATGACCCACTCGGGCAACCGGAAGGAGGGTGATCAAACCGGAGACCATTCCTAAACCAGCCCGCAGAATCGGTACAATCGCTACTTTTTTTCCAGAAATTCTTTTCGCCGTCATTTTTACCAGCGGGGTTTCAATTTCTACGTCGTCAAGCGGAAAATCCCGTGTGATTTCATATCCCACCAACAAAGAAATTTCCTCCAAAAGCTCTCTGAAGTCTTTTGAACCCGTGTTTTTATCCCGCATAATCGTCAGTTTATGTTGAATTAACGGGTGATCCATAATGTGAAGTTGTCCCATAAAAACAAAAACTCCCTTTCTTTCACGCATTTCCATCCTTATTTTCATTGTATCTTTTTTCTTTTACCATTTCAATTGCCGATTGAAAAATTGGCCGAGAAAGAAGGGAAAATTGTAAAAAATTTCTTGCATTTCATAGAAACAATGTGTATAATTTTGAAGAATATTGAGAAAAGGCTTTGAAAAATGAAAAAGAAAGCGCGGACAACGCGCATTTTTTATGGCATGAAAAAGCCTTTTGGATACTCAAAATGAGTTTGTCATACATAGAGGAGGAGAAAAATGAGTAAAAGAATCATCCAGGTGGAAGAAAAACTGCCGATTCAGATGGCTTTACCCTTGAGCATTCAACATGTTTTTGCCATGTTTGGAGCGTCCATTTTAGTTCCCATTATCTTTGGGATTGATGCGGGAATTGTTTTGTTGATGAATGGAATTGGGACTTTGCTCTTTTCCCTTCTAACCAAAGGGAGATCGCCTGCTTATTTAGGTTCCAGCTTTGCTTTTTTGGCGCCGGCTGGCGTAATTATTTCAACAAAGGGTTACGAGTATGCACAGGGTGGATTTATTGCGGTTGGGATTGTGGGATGTTTGTTGGCTTGGATTGTTTATAAGTGCGGAACCCGGTGGCTGGACGTCATCCTACCGCCGGCAGCGATGGGGCCCGTTGTAGCGCTCATTGGGTTAGAACTGGCTTCCAATCCGGTTTCGGGCGGTTCCACGGGCGTTGGGCTATTGGATGGATCAGCTACCAGTGCGGAGATGGCAGTATTTTTTATTACCTTGGCCATTGCGGTTTTCGGTTCGGTTGTATTCCGAAAATTTTTCAGCGTTATTCCCATTTTGATCGCCATTATCGTCGGGTATGTGGCTGCTCTTTTCGCCGGATTGGTTGATTTTACTCCAGTAAAAGACGCCTCTTTCTTTACGCTTCCAGCGTTTTCTTTAGCGAAATTCGACATGCAGTCGATTCTGGTTATGTTGCCGGTTTTGCTCGTTGTCACAGCGGAACATGTCGGGCATCAATTGGTAACCGGCGGGATCATTCAACGCGATTTGATAAAAGATCCGGGATTACATCGAACATTGTTAGGGGATAATTTATCAACGGTCATTTCCGGGGCCGTTGGTTCCGTGCCTACGACAACTTACGGAGAAAATATTGGGGTAATGGCCATGACGGGCGTTTATAGCGTCCAAATCCTTCGCGGCGCGGCGCTGATCTCGATTTTGATGGCGTTTATTGGACCTCTTTCCGCTTTAATTGCTACGATTCCTGGCCCGGTGATTGGAGGGACGACTTTCTTGCTGTATGGAACGATCGGGACTGCTGGATTGCGCTTATTGGTTGATAAGCGGGTCGATTACGCTAAACCGGAAAATTTGGCCTTAACATCGGTGGTTTTTGTCGCGGGGCTATCCGGAATTTCTCTCCAATTTGGCAGTGTGACGCTGACGGGGATGACGTTGGCGGCAGTGGTGGCCGTGGTTTTAAGTTTATGTTTCTATATCTTAAAACGCCTACATTTAACCAACGATAGCGAGGGAGGAACAACGCAAAAAAGCGAATAAACGGTTGCAATAGGAGCGACAGAAGGCGTTTGTTTGCCAGTTTTACGTACAGATGCTCGTTTGCTGAGAAAACTTTTTCGTTTGACAAATGCCTGTAAAAGGTTTATGATGATACAAACAATATGAAACGATATGAAACGATGAAATCTGTAACAATCTTTTATCCCTTTAAGTTAGTCCTGTGAGGCTGGCAAGGATTTTTGAGATACAGGATGACTAGATGACTTCAATGCCGGTCTCTGCTTTGGCGGGGATCGGTATTTTCTTTTTTCAGGAGGTTGACGAACCGTGCATGAAAACGAAAAAGTGTTGCTTGACCAGGAAGCCATCAAACGCGCGTTAACCCGTATGGCTCATGAGATTGTCGAGCGTAACCAGGGAGTTAGAGAATTGGCGTTGGTCGGTATCCATAGACGAGGAGTGCCCTTGGCCGAACGTCTAGCCCAAATGATTTTTGATATTGAAAGGGTGAAAGTGCCAGTTGGAAGGTTGGATGTAACTTTCTATCGGGATGATTTGAGCCGTATTGGGTTTTCCCCTGTGGTTCGCCGGACACAGATCCCTTTCTCCATCGACGGATTACGCATTGTGCTTGTAGATGACGTGGCTTTTACGGGGAGAACGATACGCGCAGCGATGGACGCGTTAATGGATCTAGGGCGGCCGCAACAGATTCAATTAGCGGTCTTAATTGACCGGGGACATCGGGAACTGCCGATTCGAGCGGACTTTGTAGGGAAAAATATCCCTACTTCACGCCAAGAAGACGTATGCGTATTGCTTGAAGAAGTGGATCAGGGGTCTGAGACGGTTCTTTTAAGATCCCAACAAACGCACAGAATGGAGTGAAAAGGATGAGCGGATTTCATCAGCGGCATTTAATAGGACTGGAGAATCTGAGTCGAAAGGAGATTGAAACCATCTTGGATACCGCGCTTCCTATGCGGGATATTTTGCAGCGGGACATAAAAAAAGTACCCAGTCTTCGAGGGAAGGCGATAACCACCGTTTTTTTTGAAAATAGTACCCGTACGCGCACGTCTTTTGAAGTGGCCGGAAAATATTTAGGGGCCGACGTGGTGAACTTGAATGTTGCCAGTAGCAGTGTCCAAAAGGGAGAGACTCTAAAAGATACGGTGAAAAATATTGAAGCGATGGGATTTGATATCTTGGTTATGCGCCACGAAATGAGCGGCGCACCGGTCTTTGCGAGTCAATGCATGGAAAAAATGCGTTTGATCAATGCAGGGGATGGGGCGCATGAGCATCCCACCCAGGGACTCTTGGATTTATTGACGATCCGAGAAAAAAAGGGAACGTTAGACGGCTTAAAAGTGCTGATCGTCGGCGATATTTTAAATAGTCGCGTGGCGCGTTCCGACATTTTTGGTTTATCGAAATTTGATTGCGAAATTCGTGTAGTTGGTCCATCCACACTGATTCCTGCTGAAATTGAAAAAATGGGGGTTCAGGTTTACCACGATCTCGATGAAGCTTTAGAAGGCGTGGATGTAGTCAACATGTTGCGGATGCAGTTAGAACGGCAAAGCGGCGGCTTGGTCCCTTCTCTGGACGAGTATTCGAGCCTATATATTTTAACGCCGGAACGCTTAAAACGAGCGGCTCCCGACGTCATGGTGATGCATCCCGGCCCAATCAATCGTGGGATCGAAATGGCTTCTTCCGTTGCGGACGGCCCATATTCCGTTATTACCGAACAAGTGACCAACGGAGTGGCTGTACGCATGGCGGTGTTATATCTGATGTTGGGAGGGATGGAAAATGAAACGCTGCATTAAACATGGAAGGGTAATTGATCCGGCTCAAGGGATGGATCAAATTCAGGACATTTTGCTTGAAAATGGGCGGATTATTCAGATGGATGAAACGATTGACGCCCCGGATGCTGAGATAATTGATGCAGCGGGAAAAATTGTGTGTCCAGGGTTTATCGATATGCATGTGCATTTACGAGAACCCGGTTTTGAATATAAAGAAGATATTGCAACCGGAACCCGGGCGGCGGCGGCTGGCGGGTTTACAGCAGTCTGTTGCATGCCGAATACGCAGCCGGTTGTGGACGAGCCTTCCATTGTTTCTCATATTTTGCAACAAGCGCAAAAGAGTGGGATGGTACGGGTGTATCCCATTGGCGCGATCAGTAAAGGAGAAGCCGGCAAGGAACTGGCCGAGATTGGAGAAATGAGCCAGGCCGGATGCGTGGCTTTTTCGGATGATGGGAATCCGGTCTATGACGCTGCGCTGATGCGGCATGCGCTGGATTATGCCAAAATGTTTCATATACCGTTGCTGGCGCATGAGGAAGATAAGAGTTTGTCTCAAGGAGGGCAAATGCATGAGGGGTATTATTCCACTTGTCTGGGGTTAAAAGGCATTCCCTCAGCGGCGGAGGAAATTATGGTGGCGCGGGATTTGATTTTAGCGGAATTGACCGGGGCCCATTTGCATGTATGCCACATTTCTTCTGCGAAAACAGCGGAAATGATCCGGGAGGCTAAGAGAAGAGGGGTTCCGGTTACTTGCGAAGTTACGCCCCATCATTTGATGTTTACGGATAAGAATATGGTGGGTTACGATACCCGCTATAAAGTCAATCCGCCTTTAGGCAGCGAAACCGATCGACAGGCTCTACGCGAGGCTCTTATGGATGGGACGATTGATTGCATTGCAACGGATCATGCGCCGCATCATATGGAAAGCAAAGAATGTGAATTTGCACGCGCGACCTTTGGAATATCCGGATTGGAAACGGCGGTTCCCCTATTGTTGGACGGACTGGTACATACTGGAATCTTGCCGTTGGATCGGCTGGTGGAACTTTTTACCGTTTCTCCAGCTAAAATTTTGGGGCTAAAAGCAGGAACGCTAAAAGTTGGGGCTCCGGCGGATATTACG
>CALXSZ010000024.1 GCA_944391275.1 uncultured Syntrophomonadaceae bacterium | reverse complement strand
CCAACTGAAATTGTTGGAGCCTGTATTTTTGCAACCTTGTGTTCGACAGTAGTAGCCGTTGTGGTGGACACGTGGTTCCGAAAATTCAGCCCCTGGCGTAGCAAAGGGAGGAAAGGATCATGTTGATTTCGATTTTGGAAACCATTTCCCGTTGGGCCATTCCTTTTTTGTTGCTCATGATTCCTATCTATGGAAGTTTTCGTAAAGTCCCGGTCTACGAAAGTTTTGTCAGCGGCGCAGAAGAAGGGTTTAAGACGGCGGTAAAAATCATTCCGTTTCTTTTAGGCATGATGGTAGCGATTGCTGTGTTTCAGGCGTCCGGTGCGATGGATTTAGTAACGCAGGGATTAAAACCTTTATTGGCGCCGCTGGGGGCTCCAACCGAAATTCTTCCTTTAGCTGTGTTGCGACCTTTATCGGGCAGCGGTGCTTTGGCGATGGCCACGGAATTAATGGGCCAATATGGTCCGGATTCTTTCATTGGGCGAGTGGCTTCCGTCATGCAGGGGACGACGGATACGACGTTTTTTGTGTTAACGGTTTATTTTGGTTCCGTTGGCATTAAACGAAGCCGTTATGCTTTGGCTACGGGGTTAATGGCGGATGTGACGGGCCTTTTGGCGTCTTTATATATTTGCCAGGTCCTTTTTTAAAGACGTTTTTATAAAAGGATTTTGAAACAACATTTTACGTGGACAAGCTTTTGACTTCTGGAAAAGAGATTGCTCGAATGAATTGGAAATGCTATGATAAATAAAAGAAAGAGTTTTGATTTTTTACATAAAAAGTATTTGAAAAACGCCGAAGAAAGGGAGAAACGTTGTGCTGAAAGTTCTCAAGCGGGAGTTTACTTGTCCGCATTGCCAAAATACTTTTGAAATTACCGAAAGAGTCGCGATTAATGTGACGTTGGATCCGGGATTAAAGAATAAAGTTTTAAAAGGAAAAATTTTTCGCCATACTTGTCCAAATTGTCAAAATGAAGTCATGGTACTGAACAATTGTATGTATCATGATCTAGAGAAACGTTTTATGGTTTATTTTATGATCGATACGCCCAAACGCGAATATAGGATTCCGATTGGGCAGGATGGATTTGGCGATTTCGGGGAGCAGTACGCCTTGCGGTTGGAATCCGATTATAATCGGTTTAGAGAACGGATCCGTATCTTAGATACGGGTTTTGACGACCGTGCGTTTGAAATTACTCGTTATCTGGTGCTGCAAGAACTCCAAAAGAAAATGCCGGAAGCAGAAGAACTCTATTTTATTGGTACGCCGGAAGGCCTTATTCGTTTCCAAATTATTGTAAAAGGGAAAGCAACGCGCCATCTGGATATTGACGTGAATTTATATGAAAAAGTACGAAACATTTTTGAAAAATTCCCGGAATCGCATGAGACGGTCAACGCCTTGCGTCGAATGGATAAACAATGGCTAAATGATACGGGAATTTTGGAACGAGTGGAAAAAATATTCGATGCGGAATCGACAGAGAATGGCAGATCATTATAAAAATGGAAGATAGAGGAGGCTACTATTGTGAAAACCGACATTGAAATTGCCCAAGAAGCGAAAATGCAACCCATTGCTGAAATTGCCGAGTCCATTGGGTTAGAAGAGGACGATGTAGAACTTTATGGAAAATACAAGGCGAAAGTTTCCTTAAATGCTTGGGAGAAGTTAAAAGAGCGTCCGGATGGCAAGCTTATTTTGGTGACGGCGATTACTCCAACACCGGCCGGTGAAGGAAAAACCACGACGACGGTTGGATTGGGGATGGCTCTGAATAAGATTGGAAAGAAAGCGATTATTGCGCTTCGAGAACCTTCCCTGGGCCCAAATTTTGGGATAAAAGGCGGCGCGGCTGGCGGTGGATACGCCCAAGTCGTTCCGATGGAAGATATCAATTTGCATTTTACGGGGGATTTTCATGCGATTACAACCGCTCATAACCTGTTAGCGGCTTTGCTGGATAACCATATCCATCAAGGAAATACGCTGCATATTGACCCGCGGCGGATTGTTTTTAAAAGGGTCATGGATCTCAATGAACGGGCGTTAAGACATATTGTTATTGGATTGGGCGGAAGAATCAACGGGGTTCCGAGGGAATCTGGTTTTGATATTACGGTTGCTTCCGAAGTGATGGCTATTTTGTGTCTAGCAACCGATATTAAAGATCTAAAAGAACGCTTGGGTCGGATTGTTGTGGGATATACCTATGACGGGGAGCCGGTTACGGCGAAGGATTTAAAAGCGGTTGGAGCAATGGCGTTGCTTTTGAAAGATGCATTGAAGCCGAATTTGGTACAGACACTTGAGCATACTGCCGCGTTCGTACATGGGGGACCTTTTGCGAACATTGCGCATGGTTGCAATACGGTGCTGGCAACGAAATTTGGATTGAAATTGGGAGATTATTTAGTAACAGAAGCGGGATTCGGTGCGGATCTGGGGGCGGAAAAATTCCTTGATTTAAAATGCCGGATGGCTCATTTGAAACCCGATGCGGTAGTTCTGGTTGCAACCGTTCGCGCACTGAAAAATCATGGCGGGGTGGATAAAAAGGATTTAGAAATTCTGAATTTGGAAGCTCTTCAAGCCGGAATGGGGAATTTAGAGAAACATCTTGAAAATCTTCAAAAATACGGGGTGCCGGTAGTTGTTGCTATCAACGAGTTCCCGACCGATTATCCTGAAGAAATTGAATTGCTT
>CALXSZ010000023.1 GCA_944391275.1 uncultured Syntrophomonadaceae bacterium | reverse complement strand
GGGTTCATGATCTTCTTGTTGTAGAAACCGACGATATCGTTTTCATTGCGGATCGCGGCCGTGCCCAAGACATTCGTGAGATTGTTTCTTCTCTGAAACAACAAAATCGCAGCGATCTTCTATAATTGGTTGCTCCTCTGATCCTCTAAGGAATCAAAACTATGAAAGGAGTGGGGAATGTGCGTATCATCAATATCGGTACTTTTCCTCCAAAACAATGTGGAATTGCAACTTTTTCTTCCGACGTTTGCAACAGTTTAGCCGCTTTGGGACACACGGTCGAAGTCATCGCGGTTTCAGACGCCGAATATTCTTATGTTTATCCAGACGAAGTGGTTTTCGAGATTCATCAAGAAGAAAAACCCGATTATCTCGCCGCCTCCAACTGGATTAACGAGCAACAGCCAGACGCTGTTTTAATCCAACATGAATACGGCATCTACGGCGGCGAATGCGGCGATTACATTTTAGAATTGACGCAAAACTTAACCGTCCCTTACTTTATGGTAGCCCATACCATTTTAAACTCTCACAGCTGGAAACAACAGTTTGTACTGTGGCAGTTAGCCAATCAAGCCCAGCGTATCATTCTGATGAATAGCCGCGCTCGCTGTTTATTAGAAACATTATATGGGATCCCCGGAGAAAAACTCACGTATATTCCGCATGGCGTTCCTGTTTTTCAGAAAGAAAATGCCAATCTATTAAAACAGCGCTACGGCTTTGAGGGGAAAAAAATTATTAGCACTTTTGGTTTAATTGGTCCCGGAAAAGGCTTAGAGTTAGGAATTCAAGCCTTTTATCAAGCCGCGGTTTCCCGTCCCGACAGTTATTATTTGATCTTGGGGCAAACCCATCCGATGCTGCAGAAAACCGAGGGAGAATCCTACCGGGAACGACTCCAACAAATGATTACCGATTTGCATCTAGAAAATCAAGTCGGCTTTGTGAATCATTTTTTAAGTCTAAAAGAAATTGGCGAATACATGTACATGACCGATATTTATTTCAGTCCTTATCCCAATCTGGAGCAAAGCGTCAGCGGCACGATGGCTTTTGCGATTGGATGCGGACGGGCAATCGTTTCCACACCTTACGCCTATGCCGCGGAAAATTTGGCGGGAAGACGCGGTTTAGTCAGCCGTAGCGTATCAGATAAAGAATTAGGCGAACTTTTGGCAACGGTTCTGGATGACGACGCTTTGCGAGCGGAATTGCAACAGAGAACGGCTCGTCTAGGAGCCAGTTGGAGTTGGCCGGAAGTCGGAAAACGTTACGTCGAATGTTTTGAGAACGCATTCTTACATCCCTATTCTTCTACAAAAGGAGCATCCGTTTACCATGCTGAATTATGACCATCTGGTTCGTATGACCAAAGAGCACGGACTCGTCCAATTTTCCCAAGGGCCTTTTCCAAATACCCAAAGCGGCTACACCTTGGACGACAATGCTCGAGCAGCCATTTTAACCTTAATGATGCCGGAGATACATCGCAAACAGCTTTTTCCCTATTATGTTCATTTTATGGAAAAAGCCACCCAGCATCCTACTCTTTGGCACAATGTGATGTTAGAATCCGGGGGCTTCGAACAAGCAGAGCAGGCTTCCAGTGACAGTCGCGGGCGCGCTTTTTTGGCTTATTGTTTGATCAATAATCAAAATCCCGTTCCAGATACTCCACTTTATCTCAAGCGATTGCTCCAGGGAATTCTTCCTATTTGGGAAACCTCTTCCCTCCGGGCTCGATCCTATATTCTTCTGGGGATCAATTCCGTCCGTGACGATTTAATTGAAAACCATTCAATCCAAGGGTTTTTACAGGGAATCCGAAATGATATCATTTCTCATCTAATGGACGGCTACAAAAAGAATCACTCTTCTTCCTGGAAGTGGTACGAAAATACTTTAACGTATTGCAACGGAATTTTGCCGCACGCCTTGCTTTCTTGCCCTAAAACGCCGGAAAATCAAACCTTACTGACGGTTGCTCGAGACAGTCTTTTATTTCTTTGTGATATCCTTTTTCGCGAGGGTTATCTAAATATCATTGGAAATCAAGGATGGTTCACCAAAGGACAAAACCAACCGCCGCTTTTCGACCAACAACCCGTAGACGCCGCATCCATTGCACTCGCCTGTTTAGCGGCCTACCAATGTTTTGGCGAAGAAATCTTTCTGGAATTCGCACGTAAAGCCCGGAATTGGTTTACTGGTGAAAATATTCATCGTCTTTCTCTTATTGATCCGGAAACGGGCGGTTGTTTCGATGCGTTAACCGAAAGCGGCGTCAATCAAAATCAAGGCGCAGAATCCCTGCTCGCCTATTTGCTCACTTTTTGCGCTACTGAAAAATATTGCCATGAGGAAACGCCCTCTTGCTAGGGTTCCTCATGGCTCTTTTTATTCGGTCACCGTTAAAACCTCATATCCGTCTTCTGTCACCAGAATCGTATGCTCCCATTGGGCGGACAGCGAACCATCTCGCGTTACCACCGTCCACCCATCCGGAAGAATTTTTAAATGAAAATCGCCGGCGTTCACCATTGGCTCAATGGTAATAATCATCCCCGGAACCAATACCATTCCCCGATCCCGCGGACCATAATGATGGACAAACGGTTCATCATGCATCTTATCGCAAATACCGTGTCCACCAAATTCTCTTACAACCGAATACCCATGTTTTAAAGCATGTTGTTCGACCGCAAAAGCAATATCCCCAATGCGATTAAAAGGTTTTACTTGTTGAATCCCTAAATCCAAACATTCCTTTGTAACCGCAACCAAATTTCGTGCTTCTTCTGTCGCCCCTTCCATAACAAACATCCGGGAGGCGTCCCCATAATAGCCGTTTAATTCGCACGTAATGTCCACATTAATAATGTCCCCGGCTTTTAATTTGGTTTGATCCGGGATTCCATGACAAATCACTTGGTTAATGGAGGTACAGCAACTCTTCGGGAATCCTTCATAGTTCAAATCCGCCGGATACCCACCGTTTGCAAGGGTCATATCGTATACCCACTGGTCAATTTCCTCCGTCGTCACCCCAACGTGAATCCGTTCCTGCACCATATCCAAAATTTGTGCGGTTAACCGACTGGCCTTGCGCACTCCTTCAATTTGTTCCGGTCTTCGAATCAAACGGCGGGGAGGAATTTCAATCCCTTTACGGGCCAATTCCGCCAGTTTTTCATCCTGTTCCCAATGACACTTCTTATATTTCTTGCCGCTTTTACACCAACACTCATCGTTTCTCGATCCATGATGGGACAAAATTTCATCCTCCTTATGATAATAATTCTATTTAGAGATTATTATAGCACAGCATTTATGGAGGAACAAATAATCCTTATTTGAATTTTTGAGCCGCCTGTTCCACCGTTTGAATCACTCGTTCAATTTCTTCCGAACGCGTAAAATATCCCGGACTTAACCGGCACGTTCCCGTCTGAAACGTCCCTATAGCCGTATGCGCTAAGCCTGCGCAATGGAGTCCAGCCCGGCAAAAAATATGACTTTTTTCCTCTAAATAATCGGCAATCTCTAAAGAATTGGTTTGCCCAATGGTAAAACTGATAACCGGAGTCATTTGTTCGACATTTCCTGAACCATAAAGGACCACGCCCGGAATTTCCTTTAATCCCTCCCATAATTGCTGGAAGTGTTTGCGTTCTTGCTGTAAGAGGTTTTCTTTGCCCGTCTGACGCAAAAATTCTAACGCCGCTTTCAATCCAGCAATCCCAGGTAAATTCATCGTACCGCTTTCTAATAAATCCGGCATGAACCAAGGTTGTTCCAGGGATTCTGAGAAAGATCCGGTTCCCCCAGTAATGACCGGTTGCAAAATAAGTCCCGGACGCAGGTATAATCCACCCACGCCTTGCGGTCCCAGCAATCCTTTATGTCCCGTAAAAGCCAACAAATCGATATGATCTCGTTGCACGTCAATATCCACAAAACCCGCGCTCTGCGCCGTATCCACGAGAAAACGAACGTCATACTCCTGGCAAATCGCTCCAATTTCCGTAATCGGGAAAATGTCTCCCGTAACATTCGAAGCGTGCAGCATGCAAACCATCCGCGTATTTGGGCGAATGGTTCGGCGCAATTGATCCAAATCAAATCCATGCCCCGCAGAAATGCGCGACCATTGCACCCCGGTTTTACGCAGTAATTCTAATGGGCGTGCCAAAGCATTATGCTCCATATCCGTGCTGATCACATGATCGCCCGGTTTCAAGTACCCTAAAAGGGCTACGTTTAAGGCTTGGGTAATATTCATAGTAAAGGCAATTCTTTCCGACTGGGAAATGTTGAAAAGTTTTGCTAAAGCTTCTCGAGTTTCTTGCAGAAGGTTTCCTGCTGAAAGCGCTGCCGGATGTGTCCCTCTTCCGGCGTTTCCGGGCATATAAAGAATCTGATGATAAATTGCATCTGCAACCGCCTTTGGTTTAGGGTAGGTAGTTGCGGCATTGTCCATATAGATCAACAGATTTCCCCCTTTTTATACAGATTCTTTTATATGTATGGGAAAAATTTTTTTCTTAGACTGGAAATGATCCAGAAAACAAAAAAAACCAAATCGAACAATTTGGTTTTTAGGTAATCCATATGGTGGGCGATGACAGGATCGAACTGCCGACATCTTGCTTGTAAGGCAAGCGCTCTCCCAGCTGAGCTAATCGCCCTTAAATGGTGACCCCTAGCGGATTCGAACCGCTGTTACCGCCGTGAAAGGGCGATGTCTTAACCGCTTGACCAAGGGGCCGTATAGAATGTATATACTTTAAAAAATTCAATTTTACGCGGTAAAACAAAAAGCCGAATCTTTTAAAGGTTCGACTCTCAAAAACAAATGGTGGGCGATGACAGGATCGAACTGCCGACATCTTGCTTGTAAGGCAAGCGCTCTCCCAGCTGAGCTAATCGCCCCTAAATGGTGACCCCTAGCGGATTCGAACCGCTGTTACCGCCGTGAAAGGGCGATGTCTTAACCGCTTGACCAAGGGGCCACAAGATCGTTTATTTTCATTTGGTGGGCCCACCAGGACTCGAACCTGGGACCAACCGGTTATGAGCCGGTAGCTCTACCAACTGAGCTATAGGCCCTCTTAACTTCTTTCAGAAGTCCTAAAAAAAGGCGGTAACTCTTTCGGGATTACCGCCACTATTTCCATGGCTCCCCGAGTAGGATTCGAACCTACAACCCTCCGGTTAACAGCCGGATGCTCTACCGTTGAGCTATCGAGGAATGACCGACCCAACGCTAGATATTATATCTTCCCCGGGCCTTTTTGTCAACACTTTTTAGCGTTTTT
>CALXSZ010000022.1 GCA_944391275.1 uncultured Syntrophomonadaceae bacterium | reverse complement strand
GATTATGGGATGGAAAGTCAACTTTTGCTGTGTTTGTTGGAACTTTGTTTTGAGCGCAATATTACCTCTCCACAAAACATCACTCGTTTGGTCAAGGAAATAAAAGAGCATGGGATCGCTTCTTTAGAAGGATTGGAACAATATTTTAAAACTTTCGTTGACGCCAAGCAAATTTTATCCCCCGTTCACTATGGGTATGATACTGAACTAATCGAATTAACCCGCTTTTTAAATATCGACATGAAAGCGGAAGCGCGCCGTCAAATTTACTACAAATGGCGAAACGACTGGGGTTTCACGCATGAGATGATTATGAAAGCCGGAGAAATGATGTCTAGCCGAACCAATCAAGGAGGGTTAGAGTATATGGACCGTATTCTGGAGCGTTGGAAAAAGCAGCAAATTTCTACGTTGGAAGACGTTGAAAAAGAAATTGCCGCTTATCGCCAAGCCCAATCCAAAGAACCCGCATCCAAAAATAAAAAATCCGGGAATTCCTCATCTGTTGGATCTTCAAAACATTCGTATGTTTCAGATATTTACGTCCCGAAAGATGTATTAGAGGAATTAAAAAAGAACGCCTAATATTTCAATGCTGGCAAACAAGTGGTGATAAAACATGAATAATGATTTTAACAATATGGAACAGACGACTATTCCTTTGGAAAACAGTCAAGAAGAAATTCTATTTGATTCGGAAAGTGAACAGCATGTTCTAGCCGCTATGTTGGATAATGAAGAGGCTTGTATCGAAGCCTATACGCGGCTTTCTAAAAATGACTTTTACCTTCCTTTTCACGCATTGCTTTTTAATCTCATTTCCAGTTTATACGAGCGGGATATTACGCCTTCTTTTGTCGAATTATTAAAAGAGGGGCGTTTGTTAGGATTATTTGAAGGGCAAAATGACGCGGAAAAACTCCAATATATTGCTGAACAAATTATTGATGATCAAAATATCCTCTATTGGATCAAAAATGTCCAGGATAAATCCAAACTTCGCCGTTTGCACAAATTTTTGCGCGTATTGGAGCAACGAATTCGTCATCCGCAGGAACAAGAAAACGTCGATGATCTACTGCTATTTGCCGAAGAAGAGTTAACCAACATGACAGCGTTGGATCCCGGCGATCTGGTAGACACCCCCCAATCCATCGCTGATTTGGGCTATAAAGAAGTGGAACGTCGTTTTATGCGTTTTAAAGAAATTCAGCAAGTGCATAAAGGGGTGCTTCCTTTAGATGGTTTACCAACTGGATTTGACACGTTAAATAAACTCACTTTGGGTTTTAAACCGGGCGATCTCATTATTTTAGGCGCTCAAACCGGACATGGGAAAACCGCTTTTGCTCTGCATATGGCCAACGAAATTGCCGTCAAAGAACATAAGCCGATTTTATATTTGAATACGGAAATGAGCCGAGAACAAATCGCACTGCGTTGGGGTTCCATCTTAACGGGCATCGAACATGAGCGGATACGCAGTGGGGAAATGAGCGACGCAGAACTTTCCCAAGTATTAAACGGCTATTCGCGATTGAGTGAAAGCGGTTTTTATTCTTTTCCTTGTCCCAATTTAACGCCGGAAAAAACCATTTCCATTACAAGAAAATATCGAACGCAAAAGCAAATCGAAATGTTAATTGTAGACTATGTTGGGCGAATGGATAAGATGGATCCACGGCTCCAGGAATGGCAAATGTTGGAACAGATTGTCAAAACACAAAAAATTCTCGCGCAGAATTTAAAGATTGTCGTCATGTGTCTTGTACAATTAAATCCGGATGGTACTTTGCAGGGAGCCAAACGAATGAAAAACGAATGCGATTTGATGTTAAAATTAGCTCCGATTCCTCCACAGGAATTAGAAGAAAATGAATATTTAAAAAAATATGAAGTAATTCCTAATTATTCGATTTTCATTGAAAAAAACCGGGATGGGAAAAGCGGTATTTCCTTACCCATTATGTTCGATTTAGAAAAACAAATCATGTGGGACGCCAAAAGGGTAAGCATATGAGCAATTTAGAACGCCGCAAATGGTTGACGGACATTTATCATAAAACGGCTCTCTTGATTTTTTCCCAGGAACAGAAAGGTAATTTAACGCTCTCACAGCGCGACCAGCTTTTGCAATTGCTGGAATGGGTGCGCGAGGATCAATACACCAACACCGAATTACAAAAAAAATGGGACGATTTATTCAGATAATCAAATCGTCCTTTTTGTTTTTTCCAATTCGTTTTTTCCAATGATCATATCTCTGTTATGATCCTGTTTAAATATTCATTTGACGGCTACTTCTTCGGTGTTAAATATCGTGTCCAGGTAAACTTGCTTGTTCATTCTGCCTATGATAGGCTCTTACCTTATTCGCTTGTATCCCGTTCCACACGCACCACAAAGTGACCGTTAAGATAACCACTCCCCCGCCAAATAGAGCATATGTCCCGGGTCTTTCTCCATCAAATAAAAAAACCCACACTGGATTTAAAAGCGGTTCCACAGCGCCAAGGAGCGAACAAGCCAACGGAGGACAAGTACGGGTAGACAAAACAAAAAGCATATAGGGAATTCCTAATTGAAAAATACCCAAAATTAGAATACTTATGATGGAAACAGCATGAACGGGATGATCCGTGATAAAAACAAAGGGCAAACCGAACAATGCGGTGATCCAATGCCCAAGAAGAGTTCCGCAAACTTTGTCACTTTCTTTAGCCGCACTGCCAATGGAAAGATACATCGCCCCCATCATCGCTCCAGCGCCGATGGCTACAAAGTTTCCCAATAAGTAGCCTGGAGCCAGTTGATCAAAAAAGAACAGAATAATTCCTCCCATGGTAAAGGTAACGGCTAGAATGTCCGCGGTTCGAAATTTTTGCCGAAAAAAAAGAATGGAATAAACTAATAAAAAAATGGGAGCGGTAAATTGAAGGACAATGGCATTTGCAGCGGTCGTCAATTTATTGGCCAGAACGAAAAGATGAAAAACACTCGCCATCAAAACTCCATTTAAAAGAGCCCGTCGAGTAATTTTCAATTTCATTCCAGTATAGAGCATAAACGCTATAACAACCAGGGAAGCGATCAGGCTTCGTCCTCCTGCAATAACAAAAGCGTTCCAGGGAATTAATTTGATAAAAATGCCCCCAATACTCCATAGAGTTGCACAAATAAGCATGAGAACCATTCCCTGATGTTCGGGTGAAAGTTTTTTTTGCATAATATTTCCTCTTTTACGTTGATAATGTTACAAATATATTTACATAACAAAAATTTGGGGAAAAATGTGTAAGATTTCTTTGAACTTTGAACAATGAATTATTTGAAGATAATAGCCAAACATCCCTTTTATTTTTTTATTTTTCAATGGACATTTTCCATAAGAAAAAGGCGGAGGATTCCATCTCACATGTCCCGCCTTTTTTGGTTGATCAAACGTTTATTTTTGGGAATTTGTTGGAGTTCAAGTTGTTCAGTGAGGAGATTTTGTTCTAATACATAACATCCAATATGACCCGAATAAATTTTAAAGGCAACTTAAGCATTGGTATTCGCTGAGAATATTACATTTTCTCTTCCGGAACGCCTCTCACAAATCATCTATTTTTTCGTTAATACGATCCAAAACCGTACGATATCCTCCATTGCCATAA
>CALXSZ010000021.1 GCA_944391275.1 uncultured Syntrophomonadaceae bacterium | reverse complement strand
CTGTAGAAGTTGGTGGCGAAAGCCTTAATAACTTTTTATAAGTTGCCCGCAGAGGTTTTTCGGATAGATGTAAAAGTTGAGTTACTTGATAAAAAACTTTTGCTGAAAGGATAAGACGTCTCTGTGAGGAATGGAGACGTCTTTTTTGTGAAGTCGAAAAACCCGCTTGGGATCCCATCAAGATGGAAAAATAAGAATGGGATGTTGATTTAAATCGTAAGGAGGTGGAATCAAAATGCCGAATATGGAACGCAGAAAGCAAAAAGAGCAGATTGTTGCTCAGATTGAGGAAAAGCTCAAAGCCGCTAAAGTGATTATTTTTGCTGATTATCGCGGTATGACGGTTGCTGAATTAACAGAATTGAGACAGCAACTGCGCATGGAGGGAGTAAAAACCGAAGTATTGAAAAATACAATGCTGTTCTTTGCTATGAAAAATACAGGATTTGCTCCAAACGATTATGAAGACACGCTGTTTGGACCTAACCTCGTTATTTTCAGTAATGAGGATATGGTGGCTCCGGCCAAAATTATGTATGAAGCAAGCAAAAAAAACGAACATTTAAGCATCAAAATGGGTATTGTAGAGGGGAATATTGTTGCGGCTGAGAAAATTAAAGATTTGGCCGAACTCCCCCCAAAAGAAGTTTTGGTTGCTCAGGTGCTGGGAACGATGCAAGCTCCGATCAGCAGTTTTGTTCGAGTACTCAACGCCAATATTACGGGCTTCGTAAGAGCGCTTGATCAGGTGCGTGAAAAGAAAGAAGCGTGCTAAAAAAGGAAACGCAATTATAAAATGAAGAAATTTTTAGGAGGAACATATCATGAGTAAAGTACAAGAAGTTATTGATATTGTAAAAGAGTTGACGGTTCTGGAATTATCTGAACTGGTGAAAGCGTTGGAAGAAGAATTTGGCGTAAGCGCTGCAGCTCCGGTAGCAGTAGCAGCAGCGGCTCCGGCGGCTGGCGCTACCGCAGATGCGGCTGATGAAAAAACGGAATTTGATGTCATTCTTACCAGCGCTGGAGAAAAGAAAATTAACGTACTCAAAGTTGTTCGTGAAGTGCTGGGATTAGGGTTAAAAGAAGCAAAAGAATTGGTGGACAAAGCGCCGGTAGCGCTTAAAGAAAAAGTTAGCAAAGAAGAAGCGGCGGACATCAAATCAAAAATTGAAGAAAATGGCGGTATTGTAGAAGTGAAATAACTTTTCGCCCAAAACAATAGAATACAGTCACGCCCAATGGGGTGATTGCTGAATGAAAAACAGGGAAAACGAAATGTTTTCTCTGTTTTTTACATATGTAAGGAAAACATTTCTCAAAATTTTTTAGGAAAAAGAAAATAGAATAGGGATAAAAAACAAATTTTCGCAAAAAAAACATTGACTTATAGGTAATTTTGCGTTATAATTTATACTCACTGTTAGAGTATTCGGTTATATTTATTGTTTCTGAAACAGGAATTGGTATCAAAAGCAGGGTGAAGCAAAGAATCCCTTGCTTTTCACTCTTTTAGGACCAAAAAAGGGGTGACTTATATTAATGGCACAAATGCAGAAGTATGGCGTTGCAGAAAGATATAGCTTCTCTAAAATTAAGGAGGCGCTGGAATTACCGAATTTGGTTCAGACTCAACTAAGTTCATACGAATGGTTTTTGGAAACCGGGATGCGAACCGCATTAAAGGAAGTTTTTCCGATTGCGGATTTCGCAGGCAATATGGAATTGGATTTCATCGATTACAGCTTGGGCGAACCAAAGTATTCAGAGCGAGAATGTAAAGAAAGAGACGTTAGCTTTCAAGCTCCGATCAAACTTCGAGTACGGTTTACTGATAAAGAAAATGGCGAAATCAAAGAATCAGAGGTTTACTTAGGCGATTTGCCCTTGATGACAGAAAAAGGAACCTTTATTATTAATGGAGCGGAACGTGTAGTCGTAAGCCAACTGGTAAAATCTCCGGGGGTTTACTTCAGCGAACATTATGATTTGGCAGGCAATTTGTTGTATGGTGCAACCATTATTCCCAATCGCGGGGCCTGGTTTGAATTAGAAATGGATAGTTCGGGCGCCATTTATGCGAAGATTGATAAGACGCGGAAATTAATTGTTTCCGTTGTTTTGCGTGCAATTGGGTATGAAAGTAATGAAGCCATCCTGGAATTATTTGACAATGATGAAAATATCGCAAAATCACTTGAAAAAGATACAACCACAACCAATCGCAAAGAAGCGCTATTAGAATTTTATCGCCGGCTGCGTCCAGGCGAACTGGCAACGGAAGACGCCGCAGAGCAGCTATTGAATAATTTGTTTTTTGACCCGCGTCGCTACGATATGGCGACTGTAGGACGGTACAAGGTCAATAAAAAACTGGGATTGCATATTCCGGAAGACGTCCATCATTTAACCAAAGAAGATATGATCGAAACCATTCGTTATATTTTAAAATTGATTAAAGGGCAGGGGAAAACGGATGTAATAGATCATTTGGGAAATCGCCGTTTACGGTCGATTGGGGAATTGCTCCAGAATCAATTTCGTACGGGACTGGTCCGGATGGAACGGGTGGTTCGGGAACGGATGAGTATCCATGATGCTGAAACATTAACGCCACAATTATTAATTAACATCCGACCGATTACAGCCGCGATTAAGGAGTTTTTTGGAAGTTCCCAACTGTCGCAATTTATGGATCAAACCAACCCGTTGGCGGAATTAACCCATAAGCGCCGGTTAAGCGCTTTAGGGCCGGGTGGGTTAACCCGTGAACGCGCCGGCTTCCAAGTCCGTGACGTCCATCCTTCGCACTATGGACGAATTTGCCCGATTGAAACGCCAGAAGGCCCTAATATTGGTTTGATTGGGTCTTTGGCGACTTTTGCGCGCGTAAATGATTTTGGGTTTATTGAGACGCCTTATCGCAAAGTTGATAAAAAAGAGCATCGAATACTAAACGAGATTGATTACCTGTCTGCGGACGAAGAAGAAAATTATAAAATTGCCCAAGCGAATGCGCCGGTTGATGCGGAAGGAAGATTCCAAGAAGAAATGGTCGAAGCCCGCAGCGCAGAAGAAACAGTGGAAATTCCGGTTGAGGATGTTGATTATATCGACGTATCGCCCAAACAGGTATTCAGCGTGGCGACGTCGCTCATTCCGTTTTTGGAAAATGACGATGCGAACCGTGCGCTAATGGGAGCAAACATGCAGCGCCAAGCGGTACCGGTCATCAAAACGGAAGCGCCAATCGTTGGGACGGGCATGGAATATAAGTGTGCGAAAGATTCAGGTTCGGTTATTGTTAGTGAGGCGGACGGAATCGTTACGTATGTCAGCGCCGATCATATTGATGTTTTAGAGGACTCAGGGAAAACCCGCACGTATTATTTGATGAAATTTATGCGGTCCAATCAGGGGATGTGCTATAATCAGCGTCCGATTGTGAAGAAGGGTGAGCGCATTGAGAAAAACCGCATTATTGCGGACGGACCCAGTACCGATCAAGGGGAATTGGCTCTAGGACGGAATGTGCTTGTGGCTTTTATGCCATGGGAAGGATATAATTACGAAGACGCCATCTTGCTTTCCGAAAAACTCGTTAAAGAAGATGTCTTTACATCCATTCATATTGAAGAGTATGAATGCGAAGCGCGAGATACCAAATTGGGTCCGGAAGAAATTACGCGCGATATTCCGAATGTTTCAGAAGACATGCTGAAAAATTTGGATGAACAAGGGGTGATTCGGGTCGGCGCGGAGGTGCGACCGGATGACATTTTAGTTGGGAAAGTTACGCCGAAAGGCGAGACGGAACTGACGCCGGAAGAGCGTTTGCTGCGGGCCATCTTTGGCGAAAAAGCCAGGGAAGTACGCGATTCTTCTTTGCGGGTTCCGCATGGAGAAGCAGGGAAAATTGTGGCGGTGAAGCGTTTCTATCGTGAAAACGGCGATGAATTGCCTCCGGGCGTTAACCGTCTCGTCCGGGTGTATATTGCGCAAAAACGCAAAATTTCCCAGGGAGATAAAATGGCGGGCCGGCATGGAAACAAGGGGGTTATTTCCCGTGTGCTACCGGAAGAAGACATGCCTTATTTGGAAGATGGCACGCCGGTTCAAATTGTATTGAACCCATTGGGCGTCCCTTCGCGTATGAATATTGGACAAATTTTGGAGTGCCATATGGGTTGGGTTGCGCACGAATTGGGATTGCACGTTGCAACGCCCGTATTTGATGGGGCTCATGAAGAAGATATTTTGGAAATGCGGCAAAAAGCCGGGCTTCCGATGAATGGAAAGGCGCGCCTGAGAGACGGACGAACGGGAGAATTTTTTGATAACGAAGTAACCGTAGGATACGTTTATATGCTGAAGTTGGCGCATTTAGTGGACGATAAGATTCACGCCCGCTCGATCGGCCCGTATTCGTTGGTTACGCAACAGCCTTTAGGCGGAAAAGCGCAGTTTGGCGGACAACGGTTCGGGGAAATGGAAGTATGGGCGTTGGAGGCCTATGGCGCCGCCTATACTTTACAGGAAATTCTTACGGTGAAATCCGATGACGTCGTGGGACGTCTGAAAACGTATGAAGCCATTGTTAAAGGGGAGAATATTCCGCAGCCTGGAGTCCCGGAAGGGTTCAAAGTTTTGATCAAGGAGCTTCAAAGTTTAGCGTTGGATATACAAATTCTTTCTGCAGATAATGAAGAAATCGACATACGCGAAAACGACACGGACGGCGTAAACGAAAAAGAAAAAGGCCGTTTATTAGGTGTAGACGTTCCGGAGAATATCGTTCCCAATACGATCACGGGGTCGACAGACAGCCTGGATGATTTCGATGATACGGTAGACGAGGAAGGGGATCTTTTAGAGGAAAAAGATGACCTTGCCGAAGAAGAGGATTTTATGGAACCTCCGGAGGATGAATTCTTATTGGAACATTTGAACCGTTTGCAAGCGGATCGCGATGTGGAAGATATTGAAGATTTAGAAGATGAAGAATAGAGGGTTGACGCTTCCTTATGAAATGATGCGACCGTTACGCATCACGAGTTTGAGCGGGAAAAGCTCAGAAGGGAGAGAGTGGCTTGCTGGATGTAAACAAGTTTAAACGAATAAAAATTTCGCTGGCGTCCCCGGAAAAAATTCGGGCTTGGAGCAGCGGTGAAGTAAAAAAGCCGGAAACAATCAACTATAGAACCTTAAAACCTGAAAAAGAAGGATTGTACTGTGAAAAAATCTTTGGCCCGGTCAAAGATTGGGAATGTCATTGCGGAAAATATAAACGCATTCGCCATAAAGGGATCGTTTGCGATCGTTGCGGGGTAGAAGTGACCACGTCCAAGGTGCGGCGCGAACGCATGGGGCATATTGAATTGGCTGCGCCTGTTTCCCATATTTGGTATCTGAAGGGAATTCCAAGCCGAATGGGACTTCTTTTGGACATTTCGCCCAAAAGTTTGGAACGTGTAATCTATTTTGTCAATTATATTGTGATTGATCCAGGCGAGAGTCCTCTGCATAAAAATCAGCTGCTAAGTGAAAAAGAATATCATGAATATTGCGCTAATCCTGAATATGGAGCAACAATTCAGGCGTCAATCGGGGCGGAAGCAATCCATAAGCTTTTGCAGGAAGTGGACTTGGAAGAAATGTCCGAGCAACTGCGGCAGGAAGTGCTTTCGACCAGCGGACAGCGAAAAAGCCGGGCAATTAAGCGTTTGGAAGTGGTGGAATCCTTCCGCCAATCCGGAAACAAACCGGAATGGATGGTTTTGACGGTTTTACCCGTAGTGCCGCCGGAGATTCGGCCGATGGTACAGTTAGATGGAGGACGTTTTGCCACATCGGATCTCAATGATCTCTATCGTCGAGTCATAAATCGCAATAACCGTTTAAAACGCTTACTGGATTTGGGTGCGCCGGATATTATTGTACGGAATGAAAAAAGGATGCTGCAAGAAGCGGTAGACGCTTTGATTGATAACGGGCGTCGAGGCCGTCCGGTAACCGGTCCGGGGAACCGTCCTTTAAAATCCTTAAGCGACATGCTGAAAGGGAAACAGGGGCGTTTTCGTCAAAATCTGTTAGGAAAACGAGTGGATTATTCGGGGCGTTCCGTTATCGTGGTAGGCCCGAATTTAAAAATGCATCAGTGCGGCGTTCCCAAAGAAATGGCGCTCGAATTGTTTAAACCCTTTGTTATGAAGAAATTGGTGGAAAAGGGTATTGCCAATAACATCAAGAGTTCCAAAAAATTTGTCGAACGTGGACGCGAAGAAGTGTGGGATATTTTAGAAGAGGTTATCAAAGGACACCCGGTTCTTTTAAACCGCGCGCCTACGTTACACCGGTTGGGTATTCAGGCCTTTGAACCGCAGTTGGTGGATGGACGCGCTTTGCAGTTGCATCCATTGGTTTGTACAGCGTATAACGCCGATTTTGATGGAGATCAGATGGCGATTCACTTGCCCTTGTCCGCAGAAGCACAAACGGAAGCCCGATTGCTGATGTTGGCCAGCAATAATATTTTGAATCCGAAAGATGGGAAACCGGTTTGTACGCCGACACAGGATATGGTATTAGGCGTTTACTATTTGAGTTATATGAGTCCGGAAGATCTGGCGAAGGAAAATCCGCGCACCTTTAGTTCGCAAATGGAAGCGGAATTAGCCTACGATTTAAAAGATATTACGTTGCATGAAAAAATTCGGGTTCGTATGCCCAAAAATAATCCGGAAAACCCAAAAGATACGCATTATATGCTGGAAACTTCGGTAGGCCGATTGATTTTGAATACGATTATTCCAGATAGTTTGGGTTATTATAATGAAGTCATTGATAAGAAGAAATTGGGCAACATCGTGTACGATTGCTATGTAAAAGAAGGCAATAACGGAACGGCTGAGATGTTGGACGGAATCAAAAGCCTGGGGTATAAGTTCGCTTGCCGCGCTGGAATCAGCGTCGGGTTCAGCGATTTCCAGACGCCTCCGCAAAAATGGGATATCCTCAAAGCGGCGGATGAAGAAGTGGCTTTTATTAAAGATGAGTTTGAACTGGGCCTTTTAACGGAGGAGGATCGCCATAAACAGGTGGTCGCCGTTTGGGAAAAGGCTACGGACGACGTTACAAAGGCATTGCAAGATTATTTAACCGAGGATAATTCGGTTTATATGATGGCGAACTCCGGAGCCCGCGGAAATTTCACGCAAATTCGTCAATTAGCCGGAATGCGTGGTTTAATGGCGGATCCGCAAGGAAAGATCATCGATTTGCCGATCAAGGCCAACTTCCGCGAGGGGTTGCGCGTGTTGGAATATTTTATTTCAACGCACGGCGCTCGCAAAGGTTTGGCTGATACGGCCTTAAGAACCGCTGATTCGGGGTATTTAACGCGACGGTTAGTGGATGTATCCCAGGATGTTATCATTCGCGAAGAAGACTGCCATACCCATGACGGGATCTGGGTGGAAAAAATCATGGAGGGTAATCAACTGATTGAACCGCTTCGGGAACGTATTATCGGACGCGTTTCACTGGAGGAAATCCGTCATCCGCTCACCGGAGAAGTCCTTGTGCATGAAAACGAAATGATTGATGATGAAACCGGGAAACTCATTGAAAAATTGGGTATTGAGCGGGTGAAAATCCGAAGCATTTTGACATGCAAAATTAAACACGGAGTTTGTAAACAATGTTATGGACGGAATTTAGCTACAGGGTACGACGTTGAAATTGGCGAAGCGGTTGGAACGGTTGCGGCCCAATCCATCGGCGAACCCGGTACGCAATTGACCATGCGGACCTTCCATACAGGAGGAATCGCGGGAGAAGATATCACCCGAGGTCTTCCGCGCGTCGAAGAATTGTTTGAGGTTAGGAAACCCAAAGGGCAGGCGTTGGTTACTGAAAAATCCGGTTATGTCCGCTTTGGAGAAAACAAAGGCCGTCGCGAAATTCAAATTGTTGACGAAAACGGCGTACAATTGGAAGCGTATTTAGTCAATTATGGATCGCGTTTAAAAGTGAGCGAAGGAGAATTTGTCGAATTTGGCGATGCCTTAACGGAAGGACCTTTAAATCCCCATGATATTTTAAAAACCAAGGGAACGCAGGCTGTGCAAAATTATATTTTACAGGAAGTTCAAAAGGTTTATCGCTCTCAGGGGGTTGATATCAGCGATAAACACATTGAAATCATGATCCGCCAGATGATGAAGAAGGTTAAAATTGAAGAATCGGGTGGAACAACCATGTTGCCTGGCGCGTATGAAGATATAACCGTTTTTGAAAGACAAAATTTGGAAGCGATTCGTGCGGGAAGATTGCCTGCGGTGTGCTCTTCTTTGCTTTTGGGAATCACCAAGGCTTCCTTGAATACGGATTCATTCCTATCCGCCGCTTCTTTCCAAGAAACGACGAAGGTTCTGACAGAAGCCGCTATTAAAGGCAAAACGGATGATTTGATTGGGTTAAAAGAGAATGTAATTATCGGTAAACTGATTCCGGCGGGAACCGGGTACCCGCTTTATTCCGATATGGAAATTGTTCCTTCGGCGAACGAGAATGTGTCTGAGGAGAACGCGGAAGAAATTTATGCAGAAACGGAGAGTTTCTCGGAAAACTTAAGCGATGAACAGGGTGTAACGGTAGAAGTGTAATCGAAATGAACAAGGGAGTTTGGGATGTAGGCATTCCAGACTCCCATCTTTTTAACGCCGAAAAAAGTACTGAAAAGATCGGAAAGATTTTTGAAATTTTATAAAAAAACAGGAAAATGGGTTTGACTTGCATGAATGGAAAGTTATATAATACAGAAGTGTGCGATGTAAAACGCGATTACTGTCGTGCGCCTTCATGCAAGTGGGGGGAAAACCGACGCTTTGCAGGAGCGGAATGAAGTAATATCTCGCCACTGACGCTGATCTCCATGCGGTGATGAACCCGGAGTTCTGCGGCGTGTCGCAGGCGGGAACAGAGCGCTCGAAAAGCATGGAGAAACCCGAAAGTCCACGATGATGCTGGTTTTATCAGTGGTGGCGTTACGTATGAAAATATAGGGGAAAGGAGGAAAACGTCATGCCAACCATTAATCAATTGGTTCGAAAAGGCCGTCAACAGCTGGCGCAAAAATCAAATGCCCCGGCGTTAAAGAGTTGCCCGCAAAAACGGGGGGTGTGTACGCGTGTTTATACGACAACCCCGAAAAAGCCAAACTCAGCGTTGCGGAAAATCGCCAGAGTTCGCTTAAGCAATGGAATAGAAGTTACCTCTTATATTCCGGGTATTGGGCACAATTTGCAGGAACACTCTGTGGTATTGATTCGTGGCGGGAGAGTAAAAGATCTGCCAGGGGTTCGTTACCATATTATCCGGGGAACGTTAGATACAGCCGGCGTGCAAAACCGCAACCAGGCGCGTTCCAAATATGGGGCTAAGAGAGTTAAAAAGAAGAAATAGGAGGGAAAGTGCAATATGCCAAGAAAAGGGCCTGCACCAAAAAGGGATGTATTGCCGGATCCAATCTATAACAGCACAGTATTTACAAAGTTGGTAAATCAGGTGATGCTGGATGGCAAAAAGAGCGTTGCAGAACGCATCTGCTATGAAGCCTTTGATATTATTGGTTCAAAAACAGGCAAAGATTCCATGGAAGTTTTTGAAACAGCCATGAAAAATATTACGCCCATTGTTGAAGTTCGCGCAAGACGTGTCGGCGGGGCGAACTATCAGGTTCCCGTTGAAGTCCGTGCCGATCGCAGACAGACGTTGGCGTTGCGTTGGTTGGTTAGTTACAGCCGTAAACGTGGAGAAAAAACGATGGCTGAACGTTTAGCCGGCGAATTGTTAGACGCTAGCAATGGAAATGGGCAAGCGGTGAAGAAAAGGGAAGATACCCATAAAATGGCGGAAGCCAATAAAGCCTTCGCGCATTATCGCTGGTAGAAAGATCGTCGGGATAAGGAGTGGAACGGCATGCAAGGTGATGAGTTAGCCAAAATCAGAAATATTGGGATTATGGCGCATATTGATGCCGGAAAAACGACCACCACCGAACGAATCTTATATTATAGTAAAAAAGTTCATCGCATAGGAGAAGTGGATAAAGGCACTGCGACGATGGATTGGATGGAACAAGAGCAAGAACGTGGCATTACCATTACCGCGGCGGCAACCAGCTTTCTTTGGAAAGGTTGTCGGGTGAACTTAATTGACACGCCCGGCCATGTGGACTTTACTGCAGAGGTCGAGCGTACGCTGCGTGTCTTGGACGGGGCGATAGCGATTTTTTGCGCGGTAGGCGCTGTGGAGCCACAGTCGGAAACCGTCTGGCGGCAAGCGGATCGGTATCGTGTCCCGCGGATTGCTTATGTCAATAAAATGGATCGCGTGGGTGCGGATTTTTTTCATGTTGTCTCCATGATGAATGAGCGTTTGGGAAACAAAGCGGTTGCCGTTCAGCTTCCACTGTTTAAAGAAGAAGTTTTCATAGGGATTATCGACTTGATCGATATGCAAGCGGTGGAGTATTTGGACGAAAAGGGCGACACGCAAAAAGTAAGGGATCTGACGGAGCAGGAACGACAAGTTGCAGAAGAGCATCGAGGGTTGCTGCTGGAACGGATTGCTGAAATAAATGATGAAATACTGGAAAAATATTTGGAAAATGAATGGATCTCTCAGGAAGAACTGAAGAAGGCCATCCGTCAAGCAACGATTGGAAACCGAATGGTTCCGGTTTTATGCGGAAGTTCCTATAAAAATTGCGGTGTACAAATGTTGCTGGATGCAGTAAATGACTTTTTACCTTCTCCTTTGGACCGAGAATCGATTGAAGGAATGACTCCGAAGCAAAATAAAAAAATTCTATGTTCTCCAACGCCGGATGGACCGCTTGTTGCGATGATTTTTAAAGTGATGATCGATTCTTATGTCGGGAAAATATCTTTTGTGAGGATTTTCTCTGGAAGTTTACAAACCGGACAAAGCGTTTATAATAGTACAAGGCAGAAAACGGAACGAATTCATAGTATTGTAAGAATGCATGCGAATCATCGGGAGGAAATTCAGAAAACCCAAGCGGGCGACATTGTTGCTCTAGTGGGATTGAAATATACGCGAACGGGAGATACGCTTTGCGATGAGTTTCACCCAGTCGTTTTGGAAAACATCCAATTCCCGGAACCGGTTGTTGATCGGGTTATTGAACCGCGTAGTAAAGCGGATGAAGAAAAATTGGATGAGGGGTTGCGCCGTCTAATGGAAGAAGACCCCAGTTTTCATGTTCGGTTTGATGAGGAAAGTGGACAGCGGATTCTTTCGGGAATGGGTGAATTGCATTTAGAGATTATGATTGACCGTTTGCTGAAAGAATTTCGTATTCAGGCAAAAGTTGGGAAACCGCAGGTTGCTTATCGGGAAACTATTCTTCGTTCCGCTCAGGCGGAAGGGGTTTTCGAACGGACGATCGGAGAAAAGAATTTATATGCACGAGTCGTTGTTCAAGTGGAACCGGTAGAGGAAGGCAAAGGGATTTGCGTGGAGAATGACATAGCGCCGGAAACGATTGGGAAAGAATTGAGGTCGGCATTAGAAAATGGCTTGCAAGAAGCCCTACAATCAGGGGTTTTAGCCGGTTATCCATTGGATGATGTACGCGCGCGAGTGGTAAAAGTGGAGTTTCACGAGGGCAGCTCAAGTGAACAGGCCTTTAAAGTAGCGGCGGAAATGGCAACGCAAGAAGCTTTGAAAAAGGCGGGGGCTACCTTATTAGAACCGATTATGATGATTCAAGTCATAACCCCGGAAGAATACATGGGAGATATTATTGCCGACCTGAACGCTCGCCGCGGGCAGGTCATGGATATCCAAGATATGGGGGCCTTGAAGAATGTAAAGGGTTCCATTCCTTTGGGCGAAACGTTTGGCTATTCTTCCGTATTGCGTTCAATTAGTCAAGGACGAGCGGGATTCAGCCTTCAACCAGAGAAATACGCGCGGGTAGGCGAGAGTCGAGCGCGAGAGATTTTATTTCATTATCAAAACAAATTTTAAAAAATCAAAGAAAGGTGAAGAAAGAAATGGCAAAGGCAAAGTTTGAAAGAACAAAACCACACCTTAACATCGGAACCATCGGACACGTAGACCACGGGAAAACCACGCTGACAGCAGCAATCACCAAAACCCTGTCAAGCGTAGGCGGAGCCGTAGCCACCGCATACGACGAAATCGACAAAGCCCCCGAAGAAAAAGCCAGAGGAATCACGATCAACACCGCGCACGTCGAATACGAAACCGAAAAACGACACTATGCGCACGTAGACTGCCCAGGACACGCAGACTACATCAAAAACATGATCACCGGAGCCGCCCAAATGGATGGATCCATCCTAGTCGTAAGCAGCGCAGACGGCCCCATGCCCCAAACCCGGGAACACATTCTCCTATCCAGACAAGTCGGAGTACCCTACATCATCGTATTCATGAACAAAGTCGACCAAGTAGACGACGAAGAACTCTTAGAACTCGTAGAAATGGAAATCCGCGAACTGTTAAACGAATACGAATTCCCCGGAGACGACATCCCGATCATCAAAGGCAGCGCCTTAAAAGCCCTAGAATGCGGATGCGGAAAAAGAGAATGCGAATGGTGCGGAAGAATCTGGGATCTGATGGACGCCGTAGACAGCTACATTCCCGAACCCAACCGAGCCACCGACAAACCCTTCCTCATGCCCATTGAAGACGTATTCACCATAACCGGAAGAGGAACCGTCACCACAGGCAGAGTCGAAAGAGGAATCGTAAAAGTCGGAGACGAAGTCGAAGTCGTAGGCATGAGAGAAGACATCCGCAAACACGTCGTAACCGGAGTCGAAATGTTTAGAAAACTCCTAGACTTCGCCGAAGCCGGAGACAACATCGGAACCCTACTAAGAGGCGTAGACCGCAAAGACGTCGAAAGAGGCATGGTACTAGCCAAACCCGGCAGCATCAAACCCCTGACCTCCTTTGACGCAGAAGTATACGTACTGACCAAAGAAGAAGGCGGCAGACACACCCCATTCTTCGGAGGATACCGCCCCCAATTCTACTTCAGAACAACCGACGTAACCGGCGTAATCCAACTACCGGAAGGCGTAGAAATGGTGATGCCAGGAGACAACGTACAAATGCACATCGATCTGATTACCCCAATCGCCATTGAAGAAGGCTTACGCTTCGCCATTCGCGAAGGCGGCAGAACCGTTGGCGCTGGCGTGGTTACTAAGATTGATTAATTTATTCTCCGATTCTGGGCGTATCGTAAACGGGCAGTGTATGTCCGTTCATACTATACGCCCGGAAGCGTGAAAAATAATCGTTGTATTTTAAGGAGGTTTGCCGGAATTGAGTAACCAGCAGAAAGTAAGAATTAGACTAAAAGCATTTGACCACAAATTGCTGGATCAATCTTCTGTTAAGATTGTTGAAACGGCCAAGAAAAATGGCGTACAGGTTTCCGGTCCTATTCCATTGCCGACACAGAAAAGCGTTTACACGATTCTGCGTTCGCCGCATGTTAATAAGGATTCCAGAGAACAATTCGAAATGCGTACGCACAAACGTTTAATCGATATTTTAAATCCCAATCCTAAAGCGATCGATGCTCTTATGCATCTGGATTTACCATCCGGAGTGGAGATAGAGATTAAATTATGAGCCAAAATTGCGAGAACGAGAATTTCTCCCTCGTGAGGCCCGCCGCCAGAGGATACGTGGAAGTTTTGTCCAAATGGCATAACCGCAGGTAAAAGTAGAAGTGAAGTTGATTGCCACGGTCAACCAATCCTTATAAAAACTCAGAGTAGGAGGGAAAACACATTGTCGAAATTAGTGAAAGCGATCATGGGGAAAAAAGTGGGAATGACCCAAATTTTCTCTGAAGACGCCAAAGCGATTCCGGTAACGATTGTTGAAGCGGAGCCGAATCGAGTGCTTCAGAAAAAAACCGTTGAAACCGATGGATATGACGCCATACAAGTTGGTTTTTGCGCAAAAAAAGAAAGTCGTACTACCAAACCGGAAATGGGACATTTTAAAAAAGCGCAAGTGAAACCGCTGCGCTATATTCGTGAATTCCGCTTGCAAGATATCTCTGGATATGAATTGGGCGCGGAAATTAACGTGGATGTATTTGCAGAAGGTGAGCTGGTCGATGTAGTAGGAACATCCAAAGGAAAAGGCTTTGCAGGCGCTGTAAAACGCCATAATTTTTCCAGAGGGTCCATGGGGCATGGTTCCAAATACCATCGTAGAACTGGGTCTTTGAATGCTATGGGGCCGGCGCGGGTTTTCCGCGGCAGAAAAATGCCAGGACATATGGGCGGCGACCGGGTAACCGTTCAGTCGCTGAAAGTGGTTAAAGTAATTCCGGAAAAGAATGTTATTTTAATAAAAGGTGCAATCCCAGGTCCGAAAAAAGGCTTGGTTATTATAAAAAATGCCGTCAAGGCATAGTTGCATGATAAGGAGGACAAAAGAATGCCGAAAGTTGCGTTATATAATATGCGCGGAGAGCAAATCGGAGATATAGATTTAAACGACGGCGTTTTTGGCATAGAACCCAACGAAGACGTAGTGTACGAATTCGTTAAAATGCAACTAGCCAATAAACGAGTCGGAACCGCCTGTACAAAAACGCGTGCAGAGGTGAGCGGCGGCGGGAAAAAACCGTGGCGGCAGAAAGGAACGGGGCGGGCCCGCGTAGGAAGTACGCGAAACCCGATTTGGCGGCACGGCGGCACGGTCTTTGGACCAAAGCCCAGATCATATGAATATACGCTTCCCCGTAAAGTGAGAAGACTAGCCATGAAATCTGTTCTTTCGGATAAAGTTTTGGAAGAAAGATTGATTGTTGTGGATCAATTTGATTTAGAAGCGCCTAAAACAAAAGTGATGGCAGAAGCTTTAAAAGCATTGAATGTTACAGGAAAAGCGTTGCTTGTAACGGGTGGAACCAATGAGAACGTCTATAAATCGGCTCGTAATATTGAGGGGGTTCGTCCGGTAAAAGCAGATTACATGAGCGTTTATGATATTTTAAACTGCCGGACACTGGTTCTGACACAAGATGCAGTTACACGGATTGAGGAGGTGTTTGCATAATGAAAGATTACAGAGATATCATTATCAAACCGGTTATTACCGAAAAATCCATGGATTTGCAGGCAGACAACAAATATACGTTTTTTGTAGACACCCGCGCCAATAAAACGGAAATCAAAAATGCGATCGAAAAGATTTTTGATGTAGAAGTTTTACAGGTAAACACGATTCATGTCAAAGGAAAACCCAAACGCGTCGGTCGTTTTACGGGGAAAACGTCGGATAAGAAAAAAGCGATTGTTTCTTTGAAACCGGGTCAGACGATCCAGTTGTTTGAAAGTATGTAAGGGCTTTTCCAGCGCTATAAGGAGTGATGAAAAATGGCTATTAAAAAATTTAAGCCAACCACCCCGAGCAGACGACAAATGACTGTTCTGACTTGGGACGAATTGAGTAAAAATCGGCCGGAAAAGAGTTTGACGACGAGCTTGAAAAGTAAAGCCGGCAGAAATGCGCAAGGCCGTTTGACTGTCCGACATCAAGGCGGAGGACATAAAAGATTATATCGCGTGATCGACTTTAAGCGGAATAAAGAGGGGATTCCGGCTAAGGTGGCGTCACTGCAATACGATCCGAACCGTTCCGCCAATATTGCATTGCTGCACTATGCGGACGGAGCCAAAGCATATATTGTTGCACCGCATGGCTTGAAAGTGGGCGACGTCGTAGAAGCCGGATCCGCAGCGGATATTAAAACCGGAAATACGCTGTATTTAAAAGATATTCCCGTGGGAACTTTGATCCACAATATCGAATTGCGACCCGGAAAGGGCGGGCAAATGGTAAGAAGCGCCGGCGCAGTTGCACAGCTCATGGCCAAGGAAGGAAATTATGCGCATGTACGCCTCCCATCCGGAGAAGTCCGTTTAGTTCACCTGAATTGTCGGGCAACGATTGGTCAAGTCGGCAATTTGGAATATGAAAACGTCAATTTAGGGAAAGCTGGGCGTAGTCGTTGGTTGGGCATTCGTCCGGCCGTTCGGGGATCCGTTATGAATCCGCCGGACCATCCGCATGGCGGCGGTGAAGGTAGAGCGCCGGTTGGACGAAAATATCCGGTTTCTCCATGGGGTAAAATTGCGATCGGCGGCAAGACACGACGGAAAAAGCCTTCGGACCGTATGATCGTTCGACGTAGAAACGGAAAATAAGGAAACTGCTTGAAATATAAAAAGCAGTTGAGCGAATAAAATGAGGAGGTCTTTCAATGGCGAGGTCAATCAAAAAAGGACCTTATTGTGAGGAAAAACTTTTGAAAAAAATTGAAGCCATGAATGAAAGCGGCGACCACCAAGTACTGAAAACTTGGTCGCGCCGTTCAACAATTATGCCTCAAATGGTTGGGCATACATTAGCGGTTCATGACGGAAGAAAGCATATTCCTGTATATATTACGGAAGAAATGGTGGGACTGAAATTAGGCGAGTTTGCACCGACCAGAACATATCGAGGCCATGCAGGCAAATCTGAAAAATCTGGCAGAGGCTAAAGAAGGAGGAGGAAACCATGGAATCAAAAGCGAGCGTTCGCTATTTAAGAGTATCTCCTATGAAGGCTCGTCAGGTAGCAGATTTGGTAAGAGGCAAAGACCTGAAAGAAGCCTATGGCATTTTAAGATATTCCACGAAAAAAACTTCCCCTTGGCTGTTTAAATTGATCAAATCAGCGGCAGCCAATGCGGAAACGAATTTTGATATGAATGTAGAAAAGCTCTATGTATCTGAAATTAGGGTGGATGAAGGGCCTTCCTTTAAAAGATTAAACCCCAGAGCACACGGGAGAGCGGATATTAAAAAACATCGCACGAGTCATATTTCGGTGGTTCTGAAGGAAAGGGAGGTTAAATAGTGGGACAGAAGGTTCATCCGAAAGGATTTCGTATTGGCGTCATCAAAACGTGGGATTCGAATTGGTACGCCGATCGGAATTATACCGATCTAATTTTTGAAGATTATAAAGTTAGACATTATGTAAAAGATCAATTCTACGCAGCGGGCATTTCCCGGGTAGAAATTCAGCGCACGGCCAATCGCTTACGCGTGACCATTCACACCGCCAAACCGGGGATTGTCATCGGCCGGGGCGGAGCAGAAGTCGAAAAAATCAAAGCGGAATTAACAAAAATGACGGGAAAAACCGTGAATATTAATATCCAAGAGATCAAAAAACCGGAATTGGATGCGCAGATTGTTGCCGAAGGCATTGCCCAACAGTTGGAAAAGAGGGCTTCTTACCGCAGAGCGATTAAGCAAGCTATTCAACGGTCGATGAAAATGGGCGCTGTGGGAATTAAAGTCGCTGTATCCGGTCGTTTGGGTGGAGCGGAAATTGCCCGTGCCGAGTGGCAATCTGACGGAAAAGTTCCGTTGCACACGCTGCGAGCCGATGTGGATTATGGGTTTGCAGAAGCAAACACCACGTATGGAAAACTAGGAATTAAAGTATGGATTAACCGTGGCGAGGTTTTACCGGAACCGAAAAAACGCCCTGATCAGAAAATTGCGGAGGAGGCAGTACAGTAATGCTTACCCCTAAGAGAGTCAAATACAGAAAACAGCATCGTCCGAGTTTGAAGGGTGCTGCACATAAAGGAAACAAAGTGGCTTACGGCGAATTTGGTTTACAAGCGCAAAGCGCCGCTTGGGTGACGAACCGACAAATTGAAGCCGCGCGTATTGCGATTAACCGTTACATTAAAAGAGGCGGGAAATTATGGATCAAAATTTTCCCTGATCGCCCGATTACGGCAAAACCTGCTGAAACCCGTATGGGGAAAGGAAAAGGTACGCCGGAACAATGGGTTGCGGTTGTAAAACCCGGCCGGGTCATGTTCGAATTATCCGGCGTAAATGAAGAAGTTGCAAAAGAAGCCATGCGCTTGGCGTCGCATAAATTGCCGGTAAAGTGCAAGTTTATAAAAAGAGAAGAAATGGGTGGTGAGGTTAGTGACAGCTGAAAAAATTAGAGAGCTAACCGACGAAGAAATCTTAAAGCAAGTTTCAGACTTTAAGGAAGAATTATTTAATCTTCGTTTTCAGATGGTTACAGGCCAGGTGAGCAACCCGGGCAAATTAAGAGAAATTAAAAAGAACATTGCACGTTGTAAGACGGTTTTGCGTCAGCGCGAAATTGCCAAGGAACAAGCTTAAAAGGAGGCCTCAAGGTGGCTGAAAACCAGGTGAACAGGAAAATTCGGATTGGCACGGTTACCAGTGACAAAATGGAAAAGACCATCACTGTCAAAATTGAGACCGTGAAACAGCATCCGTTGTATAAAAAAATTATTAAAACCAGTAAAAAATACAAAGTTCATGATGAACATAACGAGGCCAAAGTCGGCGACGTCGTTAAAATTATAGAAACGAGACCTTTGAGCAAGGACAAACGATTCACCCTGATGGAAATTGTGAAGAAAGCCGAAACGTTAGGTTAAAATATCGGCTTAAAAGAAGGGAGGTTTCAATTCTATGATTCAGCAAGAAACGATATTGCAGGTTGGCGATAATACGGGAGCAAAGAAAGTTCTTTGCATTAAAATATTAGGCGGTTCCGGAAGAAGATATGCAACCGTCGGAGACGTTATTGTTGTGGCTGTAAAAGAAGCGGCTCCGGGAGGAATTGTGAAAAAAGGCGACGTGGTGAAAGCGGTTGTCGTTCGCACCAAACGAGAAACTCGTCGGCCCGACGGTTCGTATATTGCGTTTTCCGAAAATGCAGCCGTTATTATTAATGATAATGGAGAACCCAAGGGAACACGTATTTTTGGACCAGTAGCTAGAGAGTTGCGCGAAAACAATTTTATGAAGATTGTTTCTTTAGCTCCGGAAGTTTTGTGATCGGTTGGAGGTGAAAGGATGAATATCAAAAAAGGCGATACGGTCGTAATCATCGCTGGAAAAGATAAGGGAAAAAGAGGCAAAGTGCTTGCTGTAAATCCGAAAACCAACCGGGTTGTTGTAGAAGGCGCTAATAAAGTGAAACGGCATCAAAAACCGAACCGTTCAAATCCGCAAGGAGGAATTTTGAGCGTGGAAGCGCCGATTCATGTTTCCAATGTCATGTATCTGGATTCAAAAGCGAATCGTCCGACCCGTATTGGACACAAAGTTTTAAAGACTGGCGAGAAGGTCAGATACAGTAAAGTAACGGGCGATACCATCGAATAAGAAAACCCTAGAGAAGGGAGGTTTATTTTTTCATGTCCACTTTACAGGAAAGATATGTAAGTGAAATTATGCCCAAATTGAAGGAACAATTTGGTTATAAAAATGTCATGCAGATCCCTAAAATTGAGAAAATCGTTGTCAATATCGGCGTGGGAGAAGCCGTACAAAATAGTAAGGCCATTGACGGAGCGGTCAACGATTTAACCATGATCACCGGTCAAAAACCGATTGTTACGAAAGCGAAAAAATCCATCGCAGGATTCAAATTGCGCGAGGGAATGGCGATTGGTTGCAAAGTGACCTTGCGGGGCGAACGGATGTATCAATTTTTAGACAAATTGATTAATATCGTTCTTCCGCGTGTAAGAGACTTTCGAGGGATTTCCCCACAGGCTTTTGACGGCCGCGGAAACTATTCCTTAGGCATCAAAGAACAGACGATTTTCCCAGAGATCGAATTTGATAAAATTGATAAAATCAGAGGGCTGGAAGTCGTGATTGTAACCACCGCCCACACCGATGAAGAAGCGAGAACGTTATTGAAAGATATGGGAATGCCATTCAGATAGGAGGTTGTGAGCGTGGCAAAAAAAGCGATGAAAATTAAGGCGGCTCGGCCACAGAAATTTGAAGTTCGGGAGTACAACCGCTGTAGAATCTGTGGGCGTCCGCATTCGTATATGCGCAAATTCGGCATTTGCAGAATTTGCTTCCGTGAAATGGCGCATCAGGGAGAATTGCCCGGTGTTACAAAATCCAGTTGGTAAAAAATCCAACTGATATAAGGAGGTAAAAACGATGGTCATGACTGATCCGATCGCTGATTTTCTGACGCGTATCAGAAACGGCAACATGGTCATGCATGCGAAGATTGAAGCCCCCAATTCCAAAATGAAAGTAGCCATTGCCGAAATTCTCCTTAACGAGGGCTATATCAAGAATTTCGAAGTGGTTGAAGACGGAAAACAGGGGATCATCCGAGTATATTTAAAATATGGTTCGAAAAAGGAAAAGGTTATTAGCGGAATTAAACGCATCAGTAAACCGGGTTTACGGGTTTATGTACAAAAAGATGAAGTGCCTAAAGTGTTAGGCGGTTTGGGTACGGCGATTATTTCTACGTCTAAAGGCGTTATGACTGATAAAAAAGCCCGTCAAGCGGGTCTTGGCGGCGAAGTTATTTGTTACATTTGGTAGCGAAAGGAGGAATTTAAAGTGTCCAGAATAGGTAGAAAACCTATCAGCCTGCCCGCAGGGGTTGAAGTAAAGGTTGACGGGAATGTGGTGACCGTCAAAGGTCCGAAAGGGCAACTGACCCAAGCCATCCCCGAAGATATCAGTGTGATATTGGAAGACGGGGTCTTACGTGTGGAACGTCCCTCTGACGCTAAAAAACATAGAGCGCTACACGGATTGAGCCGCGCATTATTAGCCAACATGGTTACCGGAGTTGTTTCGGGATTTGAAAAGAAAATGGAAATGGTTGGCGTAGGGTACCGTGCGCAGATGCAAGGGAAAAAATTAGTCGTTAACGTTGGTTTTTCTCACCCAGTAGAAGTTGAAGCCCCCGCAGGGATTGAATTTGAGGTGCCAGCTCCCACGAAAATTACGGTGAAAGGCATTGACAAACAATTAGTAGGAAACACGGCGGCGCATATTCGGGCGATTCGTGAACCGGAACCGTATAAAGGTAAGGGAATCAAGTACGAGAACGAAGTTATTCGCCGTAAAGCAGGTAAGGCCGGCGGTAAGAAGTAGTTTGAAGAGGTGAGAGAATTTGATTAAAAATTTCGATAAAAAAGCAGCGCAGCAAAAACGACACAGAAGAATTCGCCGGAAAGTTTCTGGTACTGCCGAATCCCCCAGACTCTGTATTAATATTTCCTTGCACCATATTTATGCACAGGTCATTGATGACGAAAAGGGAGTAACATTAGCGGCGGCGTCAACGCTCACTGCGGATATGGACGGATTGGAAAGCAAAACCAATATGGAAGCGGCCAGACAAGTTGGTTTGAAAATTGCTGAAAAAGCTAAAGAAAAGGGCATCACCACGGTTGTGTTTGATCGTAACGGCCGCAGATATCAAGGCCGCGTAGCGGCTCTTGCGGATGCCGCTCGTGAAGGCGGACTTGAATTCTAAGGAGAACAGGAGGAAAGTAGAACGTGGCATACGTGGAAAAAGAACAGACTGCTCCGGAACTTATAGAAAACATGGTGACCATCAGACGTGTGGCGAAAGTTGTAAAAGGCGGACGCCGCTTTAGTTTCAGCGCGCTGATGGTCGTTGGAAATGGCGCCGGAAAAGTCGGAGTGGGCAAAGGAAAAGCGGCTGAAGTTCCCGAAGCTATCCGCAAAGCGGTCGAAAATGCGAAGAAGAATATGATCGAAATCCCGTTGATTGAGGAAAGAACCATTCCGCATGCGGTCAACGGATGTTTTGGTGCGGGAGAAGTTTTATTAAAACCGGCTTCCGCAGGTACGGGCGTTATTGCCGGCGGACCGGTTCGAGCGGTTCTGGAGGCCGTTGGCATTAAAGATATTTTAACCAAATCCCTGGGATCGGCGAATCCGAGTAATATGGTGCATGCAACCATGTCTGGATTAAAAAGTTTAAAACGTGCCGAAGAAGTTGCCCGTCAACGGGGAAAAACGGTTGAAGAAATATTTAATTAAGGGAGGGTTACGACTTGGCGAAGGTACAAATTACATGGAGCAAAAGCTGGATCGGCTTTCCCGAAACCCAACGTAAAACCATCAAAAGTTTAGGCTTTCATAAGCTGAACAATACAATTGTAAGAGAAGATTCTCCGCAGTTGCGCGGACAAATCAGAAAAGTTCAGCATCTACTGACTGTGGTTGAGTTAGCTGACGAATAGGGAGGTTTCTTTCAGTGAAATTAGAAGATTTGAGAGGGCCGGAAGCCGCAAATGCCAGGACGAAACGAGTCGGTCGCGGCGTTGGTTCCGGACGTGGAAAAACTTCCTGCCGCGGACATAAAGGGCAAAAAGCACGCTCCGGCGGGGGAACCCGGTTAGGCTTTGAAGGCGGACAGATGCCGTTGCAACGCCGTATTCCAAAGAGAGGCTTTAATAATATTTTCCGGAAGGAATATGCGATTATCAACGTTGGCGACCTGGATGTTTTTGAAGCGAATACCGAAATTACGCCCGAATTGCTTAAAGAAGCAGGGCTAGTGAAGAAGATGAAAGACGGCGTGAAATTATTGGGCGACGGTGAGTTGGAAAAAGCCTTCACCATTAAATTGCATAAAGTGAGTAAAACAGCAGAAGAAAAGGTTTTAGCTAAAGGCGGCAAAATTGAGGTGATTTAATGAGCATAAGCGATCGAGTTCCACAAGCATTTCGTGCAGGACAATTAAGAAATAAAATTCTTTTTACCATCGCTATGCTATTCGTCTTCCGATTAGGGGCGCATGTCCCGATTCCCGGAATTAATGCGGATGCGATTCAGTCTTTGCTGTCTGGGCAATTATTCGGACTTTTTGATACCATTTCCGGTGGCGCATTTAAACGTTTTAGTATTTTTGCGATGAGTATTACGCCTTATATTAATGCTTCCATTATCTTACAGCTTTTGACGATTGTCATTCCCAGGCTGGAAGAACTACGGAAAGAAGGCGAAGCAGGCCGAAAAAAAATTGCTGAATATACGAGATATGCGACGGTTCTGTTTGGCGGGATTCAAGCCATTGGCGTGACGGTCGTATTGTCCCGCGTAGGGGCGATTGAAGAACGGAATTTTTTGGGTTACGCTTCGATTGCCATCTCTTTGACTGCTGGAACGTTGCTTTTGATGTGGATTGGTGAAATGATTACCGAAAAAGGCGTGGGCAACGGAATCTCTCTTTTGATTTTTGCCGGAATTGTCGCACGAATTCCGAGCGGATTATCCACCATTATTCAGGAGTGGACCGGAGGAATTATTGGCGTTGTCAATATTATTGCCTTGTTAGTCGTCATTGTCGTAGTGATCGTCGGCGTTATTGCTGTGAACGAAGGGCAAAGAAGAATTCCGGTTCAGTATGCAAAGAGAATGGTGGGACGTCGTATGTATGGCGGAACGAGTTCTTTCCTGCCGCTGAAAGTGAATTCAGCGGGCGTTATTCCAATTATCTTTGCAATGTCGTTGGTTTATTTCCCACATATTATTGGATCGTGGATGGATCCCAATAATGCTTATAATTCCTTTTTGAACCAATATTTTAGCAGCGGAAGTGTTGCTTACAATATTGTATATGCTTTGCTCATCATATTTTTTACCTACTTCTATGTTGCGATTATTTTTAATCCGATGGACGTAGCGGACAACATCAAGAAAAACGCTGGATTTATTCCGGGTATTCGTCCCGGCCGGCCGACGGCTGAATATATTGATCGGGTACTAACCCGCCTGACATTAGCAGGGGGCTTCTTCCTGGCAATTATTGCGATCTTGCCGAACTTTGTGATTGCTCTAACCGGCATTAGCGGACTGTGGTTTGGCGGCACGGCGCTCTTGATTGTTGTAGGGGTTGCTTTGGATACCATGAAACAAATTCAATCGAATTTACTGCTGAGAAACTATGAAGGTTTCATTAAATAGGAGATGAGAAATATGAATATTATTTTAATGGGTCCTCCTGGAGCAGGAAAAGGAACCCAAGCGGAGTTCATAAAAAAAACCTACCCGATTCCGCATATTTCTACAGGAGATATGTTCCGGGCAGCCGTCAAACAACAAACTCCTATGGGACTAGAAGCCAAAAAATATATGGACAGCGGGAAATTGGTTCCGGACGAAGTAACCATTGGTGTGGTAAAGGAACGTTTAGCGGAACCAGATTGCGCGAACGGGTTTTTATTAGACGGGTTCCCACGAACCGTTCAGCAGGCGGTTGCTTTAGATGAAATATTGAGCGGTATGAATGGAAAGATTGACCTCGTACTGAACATTGACGTACCGGATGACATACTGTTTGACCGTATGGCGGGACGGGTAAGCTGTGAACAATGTAAAGCCGTATATAATACGAAATTTAAAGCGCCTAAAACGGAGGGAATTTGCGATCAGTGTGGAGGAAGTTTAATTCAGCGTGCGGATGACCAACCAGAAACCGTCAAAAGCCGGTTAGAAGTTTATCACGCGCAGACGGCGCCTCTATTGGATTATTATTCCCATAAAGGAAATTTGCAAAATGTGGATGGAAATCGCGATGTGAACGTGGTTTTTGCCGATGTGCAAAAATTAATGGAAGCGTTATAGTATGATGGATAAGCAGCTTTTGAAAGAAGACTGCCAAATAAAAAGGAACAGAGGTGAAAGCCCATGTCTGACGAGTTAACCGGCAGATTGGTTTTCTCAATAACCGGTCGGGACAAAGGCAGAGCTTTTATTCTGATTGGGACCAACGGACAGGGTTTTTACCTGCTGGCTGATGGAAAGCTCCGTAAGATGGAAAAACCAAAAAAGAAAAATCCCCGGCATGTACAGCTCACGAACCAGACCAACGTCTTTCTTCGTGCGGCGTTGCTTCAAGGGGAAAAACCGGAGAACTATGTGATACAAAATGCAATTCGACAAATGCTTGAAACAGCTAAAATGAACGGGGAAAGGGGGTCTTTAGAAAATGCCGAAAGATGATGTGATCGAGGTAGAAGGGACTGTACTGGAACCGTTACCCAATGCTATGTTTACCGTGGAACTGGAAAACGGGCATAAAGTTTTAACGCATATTTCAGGGAAAATGAGAATGAATTTCATAAAAATCTTACCGGGCGACCGCGTTTTGGTAGAATTATCTCCTTACGACCTGAACCGGGGAAGAATTACGTATCGTTTCAAGTGAGGAGTCAACGTTCTTTTTTCAGAGAACAAGGAGGTATTAAGAAGTGAAAGTCAGACCGTCCGTAAAACCAATGTGCGAAAAATGTAAAATTATTCGCCGTAAAGGAAAAGTCATGGTGATTTGCGAAAATCCGAAACATAAACAGGTGCAGGGCTAAGCATCAGGAGGTGAATGGAGAGTGGCTAGAATTGCAGGCGTAGACTTGCCGCGTGAAAAGCGCGTAGAAATTGCTTTGACGTATATCTTCGGCATTGGCCGGGCCTCCGCCCAAAAAATCGTAGCGGATGCAGGAGTAAATCCGGATATCCGCGTAAAAGATTTAACCGAAGAAGAAGTTGGTAAGTTAAGAAACGTGATTGATAAACAATACGTTGTAGAAGGGGACTTACGCAGAGAAGTAAGCCTGAATATCAAACGTTACATGGATATGGGAAACTATCGGGGAATTCGCCATCGGAAAGGATTACCGGTACGTGGTCAGAAGACCAAAACGAATGCCCGGACGCGCAAAGGACCGAAACGTTTGGTCAGCGGTAAGAAGAAATAAGCCGTAAGAAGGAGGAAGTGTCAAGTGGCAAAAAAAACCACCACGCGAGTAAAACGGCGCGAAAGGAAAAATATTGATCAGGGCGTTGCCCATATTAAATCGACCTTTAATAATACGATTGTTACGATCAGCGATAAATATGGAAATGCAATTTCTTGGGCCAGCGCTGGAACGTCCGGCTTTAAAGGCTCCAGAAAAAGCACGCCTTTTGCCGCGCAGCAAGCAGCGGAAACTGCGGCTAAAGCTGCTATGGAGCATGGGTTAAAAGAAGTGGAATGTTATGTAAAAGGACCGGGCGCAGGGCGTGAAGCGGCAATTCGTTCGTTGCAGGCTGCCGGCTTAGAAGTGAGTGCGATTAAGGACGTCACGCCGATTCCGCACAATGGCTGCCGTCCGCCAAAGAGAAGAAGAGTTTAATAGAGGATTAAGGAGGATAAGAAAACATGGCAAGAAATAAACAGCCGATCCTCAAGAGATGTAAGACTCTGGGAATTTCTCCGACCGTTATGGGCCTTTCCAAAGAAACAAAAAGAAATCCGAAGAAAGGCAGACAAAAGCCGTCTGAATATGCCAAGCAGCTGACGGAGAAACAAAAGGTTAAGTTTATTTATGGGGTTTTAGAAGCCCAATTCAGAAGATATTATGAAAAGGCATCCAGAATGGAAGGCAAAACGGGTGAAAATCTACTGACCTTGATCGAACGACGGTTGGATAATGTCGTTTTCCGTTTAGGGTTTGCCTATACGCGCCGGGAAGCAAGACAGTTGACGTCTCATGCACATTTCACGGTTAATGGGAAAAAAGTGAATATTCCATCGTATCTTGTAGAACCAGGCGATGTAATTGCGGTTGCGGAAAAATCTCGCTCTTCTGCTAAATTTAAAGCGTTGCTGGAAGATAATGGTTCGGTTGTAACCCCGAAATGGTTGGAACGGGAAAAAGACAGCTTTGAAGGTAAAGTGGTTGCCATGCCCAGCCGAGATGATATTGATTATGAAGTGGAAGAACAGCTTATCGTCGAACTGTACTCCAGATAGTCGGTCCAGCCTCTATAATTGAAAAGGGGGATTCGAATAATGCTTGGGATGGAAAAACCGCGGATCGAAAAGGTTGAATGGGAAAATGACAAAAACAGCAACTATGGGAAATTTGTTGTTGAACCGCTAGAAAGAGGATATGGTACCACATTAGGAAACTCGTTAAGACGGGTACTCCTATCCTCTTTGCCGGGAGCAGCCGTCACTTCCTTTAAAATGGACGGCGTGATGCATGAATTTTCAACAATTCCAGGGGTATTGGAAGATACTACGGAAATTATCCTGAATGTCAAGCAAATTGTTATTTCTTATACCGGAAATGAAAGAAAAACCTTACATTTAACAGCGCAAGGTCCCGGAGAAGTAACGGCTGGGGATATTGAAACAGATGCGGAAGTAACCATCTTAAATCCAGAATTGCATCTGGCCACCTTGGATGATGACGGAAAGCTGGATATCGAATTTACGGTAGAAAGAGGACGTGGTTATGTCAATGCGGATCAGCAGCCCATTAAATCCGAAGAAATCATTGGTTTGCTGCCAGTTGATTCCATTTACACCCCGGTCGTCAAGGTAAACTATACAGTCGAAACAGCGCGCGTAGGCAAACGAACCGATTATGACAAGCTGATTTTGGAAATTTGGACCAATGGCAGTATTAGCCCATCGGAAGCGATTAGTCTTTCCGCGCGGATTCTGATGGAATATCTGGAATTGTTTACAGAAATTGACGACACCTACGCAGAAGTCGAAATTTTGATTGAAAAAGAAGAAGAAAAACGCGACAAAGTTTTGGATATGTCCATTGAAGAGATGGAATTATCCGTACGGGCGTCAAATGGGTTAAAACGTGCCAATATTAATACCGTAAATGATTTAATCGGTAAAACACGGGAAGAAATGAGCAAAATCAGAAACCTCGGACAAAAATCTCTGGAAGAAATTGAAAGAAAATTAAATGAATTGGGTTTTACCTTTAAAAAACCTGAAGATTAAGAGAGGGGGGTTATAAGTGGGATATCGGAAACTCGGCTTTCGAAGTGATCATCGGCGGGCGCTTTTACGGAATGCGGTTACTTCACTTTTAAAGCAAGAGAAGATTACAACAACTGAAACGCGAGCCAAAGAAATTGGAAGTATTGCAGAAAAAATGATTACGTTGGGTAAACGCGGCGATTTGCATGCAAGACGCCAGGCGGCGTCCTATCTGATGGATGAAGAAGCGATTAAAAAATTGTTTACAACTTTAGCTCCTCGTTTTGAAACGAAACAAGGAGGCTATACGCGCATTACAAAAGTTGGCTTTCGTCGGGGCGACGGTGCGCCAATGGCGATTATTGAATTGGTATAATGGCTGGGATAGCGGAAAAAATTTCGTAGATAAATACGGAAGGAGCTGTATCAAAATAGCAGAGGCTGTGTTGGTACAGCTCTTTTTTAAAATCACGGAAAGAAAGGAAAAAGGATAGGAAGAGGAATGTTTGGGAAAAAGAAAAAAATCTTTATAGTCAGCCTGTTGTGCGTTTGCTTCATCGGGTTTCCCCATCTGGTTTTAGCGGACGGATGGGTAGCTGTTAGCCAGAATCAATTAGTAACCATTCAAGAAGAAAATGCAACCAATCAAAGCAAAAATAAATCCAAAGAAACGATCATTGTAAGTGGAGAAATTCCTGAGACCAATTTAAAAACGGCTCCGCAAAGCAATTATCAGGATCCGCAGGGACGTTACCGTCTGGAACCGGTGACTGGGGGAGGGACTCGATTTTATAATTATGTCGATGGATATTCGATGATCTTACCTGGACAAATTACTGTGCAAAATATGAATTTATCCGGATTGTGCGCCGTATTAAATTCGGACGACCAGCATATTGAAATTTACCGGGAAGATTTTAACAATCGTAGCGAAGTGGATTCTTACCTCGTTTATAGTTATAAGGGCGTAGACAATTCCTCGGCGGATATCAAGGACTTAAAAACGACCCAAAAAATTAACGGACGAGATGTGCAGATCTATCTTTGGCATCGGGATAAGCTTTCTCGGATCGAAGAGGACCGGAATTATTACACATCGTTGGATATTATAGATGGCTTGAGCGTTTATAATATTTTCATTAAAACCGAAAAACCGATTGCAGAGTGTGGAGGATACGATACAATTTTAAATAGTTTTACAACGATGAGTCGTTCGGCTTTAGGAAGTAATCAAACGGTCCAAAGTGCCGTGTCCCATGTTTGGAATGAAGAAACACAAGCTTATTACCAAGAATATTTCTTAGAGGACGGCCCTTTGACTTGGGGACTTTTCGAACCTAGCGCGCCGCAGAATTTATTGCCGTTGAAACAAAAAGAAGCGGAGTTGCAATATCAGTTCCCTGTTTTGTTATATTATAGCCATATTCACAAAAATTATCAGGATTATCCCATTGACCAGGTATTGGATGCATCTTATGCTGAAGGACGCGTACTGGAATTAACGTTGCAAACGAACAACAATTATGAAGCTGAAGAAGGGAATATGGTTTATCAGGTTTTGAATGGTACGTATGATGATTTTCTACATCAATTTGCCGCAGATGTTGCGGAATTTGCTCATCCAGTCATTTTCCGCCTAGGAAATGAAATGAACGGCGACTGGTGTCCATATTCGGCCTACCACACTTCCCGGGATACATCCATTTACAGAGCCTTTTATCGATATGTTTATGAAATTTTCCGATCCGAAGGGGCGTTGGAAAATACAATCTGGGTATGGAACCCAAATGAGCGGGCTTATCCCAACTATAAATGGAACTATGAAACACTGTATTATCCTGGAGATGAATATGTCGACGTTATTGGATTAACAGGTTATAACACCGGAACCTATTATGCAAGCAGCGGAGAAACGTGGCGGAGTTTTGCGGAAATTTATGATCCGATTTATAAAAAAGTATTGGCCTATAGTTCCAAACCGATGATGATTACGGAATTTGCTTGCAGCAGCATCGGTGGCGACAAGGCTCTTTGGGTGGAAGAGATGTTTCGACATTTGAAAAACTATCCGCACCTTAAGATGGCGGTTTGGTGGGACGGCCGAGATATGGCTCCGAATGGAGACATTGCGCGTCCATATTTTATCAATGATAATGCCCAAGCTATTGAAGTTTTCCGCCGAGGTTTCCGTGGCGAGATCGAATAGGCTAGCTGAATTCAGGAACAGGGGAGCCGGAGAAAATGCGGATTAAGTTACGTCTCGATTACGATGGGACAGCGTACCATGGCTTTCAAATCCAGGAAAATGCCAATACCATTCAAGCGGAACTGGAAAAGGCGATTTGGAAAGCAGGGGGAGGAAACGTGCGGATTGATGGAGCGGGACGCACGGACGCCGGCGTTCATGCCTGGGAGCAAGTAGCGGCTTTTACGTCCGACACGCGTATTCCGGGCGAACGCTGGGCGCAAATTTTAAATTACTATTTGCCCCAAGATATTCATATTCAGGAAAGCTCCGAAATTCCTGAAACTTTTCACCCTCGATTTTCGCCGCATACAAAAACGTATTTGTATCAAATATATCAAGGAAACAAAGGGAAGAGTATCTATCAACGATATGCTTGTTGCATAAAATTTCAGCTTGATGAGACCGTCATGCAAAGAGCTTGTAAGGATTTGGTCGGAGAACATGATTTTCGCGCGTTTTGCGCGACCCGAAGCAGCGTAAAACAGTATGTGCGAAAGGTTATCCAGTGCGAATTGGTCAAGGAGGACGATTGGATACGGCTGTTTATCCAGGCTAATGGTTTTTTGTACAATATGGTACGCATCATTGCGGGGACTTTGATAGACGTCGGACGCGGACGCCTTCCGGAGGACGTCTTTCAAAAGATGCTTCAAACAGGAAAACGAAGCCTGGGGGGAAAGACCGCGCCCCCACAGGGGTTAGCGCTGTACCGGATTCAGTATGAGGATGAAGAGAAAATAGTTGACAACGAACCAATGAAAAATTATACTAATTAACATAACAATTAAACCGTTGAAGAGGAAAGAGGCCGTCAAGCGGTTCTAAAGAGAGCTGAGAAAGGTGGGAACTCGGCGAATGCGCGGCGGAGGATGGGCCTTGGAGGGCGCGGTGAAGAAAGGGGAATGAATCTCCTTTTGTGTAGCTGGCGACGCAGCGTTGGCGTTAATAACGGAGATGGCAGTATGCATCTTGAAAATGAGGGGACGCAAGTTTAGCGTCAATAAAGGTGGCACCGCAGATGAATGAAAGAATCTGTCCTTTGAATAAAGGGCAGATTTTTGTTTTTTATAATCATTTTATTCTATGCGGGAAAGGCAGTAGAAAAAAGATCAAAAAAAGATCAAAGGAAGGGAAAAAAATGACAAAGAACAAAATTGCAGCGTTATTATTGACAGGTCTGCTTGGAATGTTTGCCGTGGGATGTGGAACGGAGGAAACATCGGAGAATGCAACGTCTCAAGCGGATACGACACAGGATATGCCAACAATTGGTATTATTCAGTTGGTTGAACATCCGTCGCTTAATACGATTTATGAAGGTATTATTGCGTCTTTGGCGGAGGAAGGATTTGTTGATGGACAAACCGTAACCATTGATTACCAAAATGCTCAGAATGATCCGACCAATCAGCAAACTATCTGTCAAAAGTTTGTAGAGAACGATTATGATTTGATTGTTGCGATTGCGACTCCAGCCGCCCAATCGGCCGCTGGAAGGACGAAAGATATTCCGATTGTTTTCTCAGCCGTTACCGATCCGATTGAAGCGGGTCTGGTAGCTGATTTGAATAACCCGGGAGGAAATGTCACTGGAACGTCCGATGCAGTGTCGGCTTCCGCAATTATGGATTTGGCCAGAGAAATTCAACCGGATTTAAAGACCATTGGCGCATTGTATAATACTGGAGAAACCAATTCCATGTCGGTTATCCGTGATTTGAAGGCGTATGCGGAAGAAAACGGCATAGAAGTGATTGAAGCGACGGTTACCAATTCCTCTGAAGTGCAGCAAGCGGTTACTTCTTTAATGGGGCGTGTGGACGCCGTTTTCTCTCCCATCGACAATACCGTTGCAACTGCTATGCCGTTGGTTGCTAAGACGGCGATTGATTCTGGGACGCCGGTTTATGTCGGAGCGGATTCCATGGTGCAGGATGGCGGATTAGCGACGTGTGGAGTGAATTATACGATGTTAGGCGATGAAACCGGAAAAATTGCGGCGCGTATTCTAAATGGAGAAAACCCGGCGGACATTCCGGTGGTCACCATGAACGATTTTGCCGTTTACTTGAATGAAGATACGGCGGAAGCACTTGGAATCGAAATTCCGCAGACCGTTATGGATCGGGCGACGATTTTGACAAGTCAGGAGTAACGATACGATGACGATAATCGCATTTCAGGGCGCCATTATTTTGGGAATGATTTACGCCATTATGGCGGTCGGCGTGTTTATTTCTTTTCGGACGTTGGATATTCCGGATTTGACCGTAGACAGCAGCTTCGTAACCGGAGCTGCTGTTTCGGCGGTTTTTTGTGTTGCGGGACATCCCTGGCTGGCGTTGCCGGCTGGATTCCTGGCGTCCGCTGTGGCGGGTATGGTGACTGCGGTATTAAATACGCATCTGAAAATCCAACCGTTGTTAGCCGGGATCTTGGTTATGCTGGGACTTTATTCCGTTAATCTGCGTATCATGGGGAATCGCGCCAATATTTCACTACTGAATCAACCAACAATCTTTCAAAGCCTAGAAGGAACGCCCCTGGCGGATCAGGCTGAATGGCTGATTCCTTTGGCCCTTTTGTTACTGGTCATTGGGTTGCTCTATGGATTTTTAAAAACCCGTTTTGGTTTTATTTTACGCGGAACAGGTGATAATCAACAGATGGTCCGGGCTTTAGGAGTCGATACGAGCAAAATGATTTTAGCGGGGATGGCTCTGGCCAATGGATTGGTCGGGTTATGCGGCGCGGTACTTGCTCAATATCAAAGCTATTGCGATATTAGTATGGGCGTTGGAATGGTGGTGATTGGATTAGCCTCCGTGATTATTGGCGAAGTGATTTTTGGAATTCGTTCGCTATTCCGACGCTTACTTGCGGTTGTTTTGGGGGCGATCGTTTATCGGATTGTTATTGCTTTTGCGCTGAACTTGGGGATGCCTTCAACGGATTTAAAATTGGTTTCTGCGATCATTGTTACCCTGGCGTTATCGCTTCCTGTACTTAAGGCGAAATACTTTTTATGGCAAAAAAGACGAAAGGGATAATTTTTCAAAGAAGAATGCACGAAGGGCAAGTCGATAACGAGGGAAGTGCGGCCATACATAGAGAGCGGGGGAACAAGTTATGTTAGAAATTCAACATGTCAGTCTTACATTCGGGCAAGGCACGATTAATGAAAAACAAGCGTTAAAAAATGTTTCTTTTACATTAAAAGACGGCGATTTTGTTACCGTTATTGGATCCAATGGTTCGGGAAAATCCACATTATTGAATAGTATTTCCGGCGTGTACGAGATGGATTGCGGGCGGATTTTTTTGGACGATGTGGATATCAGCTTTTGGCCAGAATATAAACGTTCCCGTTTTGTTGGGCGCGTTTTTCAAGATCCTTTACTGGGAACGGCTTATGCTATGACGATCGAGGAAAATCTAGCTATGGCATTGATGAAAGGCCAACAGCATGGTTTGCAGCCGGGGATCAGTTCGAAAGAAAGCGCTTACTTAAAAGAACAATTGTCCCGCTTAGATTTAGGATTAGAAGATCGGATGAAAGATAAAGTCGGACTGTTATCCGGCGGGCAACGGCAAGCCCTCACGCTGTTGATGGCGACTCTTGTTATGCCGAAGGTATTGCTTTTGGATGAACACACCGCAGCGTTAGATCCGGCCAGCGCCAGGAAAGTGATGGAACTTACCCGAGAAATTGTGGGGAAGAACCAACTAACGACGCTCATGGTTACGCATAATATGCAGCAAGCTTTGTCGTATGGCAACCGTACCATTATGATGAACGAAGGTGGAATCATTTTGGATCTTGAAGGGGAAGAACGACAAAACATGACGGTAGAGGGGTTAGTTGAACTTTTTAACCAAAAGAACCAAGGGGAAAAACTGGAAAACGACCGAATGCTATTGCAGTTATAAAAAAATGGGAAACGCCATAAAGCGCCATGAAGGAGTTTCAAACCCATGTTGTTCAATTCGTATGAATATCTGTTCTTTTTTCTGCCGGTGACACTGGCAGGATATTTTCTCTTGTTGCATATCAAGGCGAAGTTTTGGGCGCGCTGTTTTCTTCTGGCGGCGTCTTTCTTTTTCTATGCCTGGTGGAATGTTTCTTTTTTGGGGCTTTTTTTAGGGTCCTTAACCTTTAATTATATCATAGGCCGTTTCATAAGGGTTCAAAAGAAAAAAGCGATGGCGAAGGGGTTTCTGATTGTTGGGGTAAGTGGAAATTTACTTTTTCTGGGATTTTTTAAATATGTGGATTTTTGCTTAGAAAACTTAAACGCCCTACTGGGAACCGCGTGGCCATTGTTAAACGTGGCTTTGCCGCTTGCGATCAGCTTTTACACTTTCCAACAAATTGGTTTTTTAGTGGATCTTTATCGGGGACAAGTCAAAAAGTATACGTTATTGGATTATCTGTTATTTGCCAGCTTTTTTCCCCAGCTTATTTCCGGACCGATCGTACGGCACGACGAAACCCTGGAGCAGTTCCGGGACCCGAAACGGCAAAGGTTTTCCAGCCGAGAATGTGCAGCCGGGATTTATCAATTTGTCATCGGCCTGGGGAAAAAAGTTTTAATTGCCGATACATTGGGCAAGTGGGCGAATTTGGGATTCGGTTCTCCGGAAAATCTCATTATGACGGAGGCCTGGATTACATCGTTGGCGTATACCTTGCAAATCTATTATGATTTTAGCGGATACACGGATATGGCCTTAGGGACGGCTCGTATGTTTCATATTCAGCTGCCGATTAATTTTGATTCCCCGTATCGGGCAACGAATATTCAGGAGTTTTGGCGCCGGTGGCATATGACCTTAAGCCGACTTTTACGTGACGATATTTATATTCCGTTAGGCGGAAGCCGAAAAGGGGCTGTACGTACAGCAGTCAATACGGGGATTACTTTTTTGTTGTGCGGCCTGTGGCATGGCGCCGGATGGACGTTTATCCTTTGGGGAGGGTTGCATGGATGCGCTTTAGTCGTTTGGCGAGCCTTTAAAGCCATGGGAGGAAAACTTCCGGCTTGGATGGGGTGGCTTCTTACGATGCTGTTTGTGAACGCGGCGTGGGTGTTTTTCCGGGCGCCCGATTTGACGACGGCGCTTCAGATTTTGCAGGCGATGGTGGATGTGAGGACGTTGGTTCTTCCGGCAGAGTGGCTGACGTTACCCACTTTGGTAAACCCAGACTTTGCTTTTGGGGTGTGGGCGATCGTCGGAATAATGCTATGC